>NZ_JAAZQY010000004.1:0-24420 GCF_012371315.1 Acinetobacter sp. A1 | reverse complement strand
ATGGTGGGTCGTCCGCGATTCGAACGCGGGACCAACGGATTAAAAGTCCGCTGCTCTACCGACTGAGCTAACGACCCTGAACCAGCAACCAAGCAGGCTTGATTGTGAAGTGCAAGAAAAACCAGAGGGTTTTAAGCACCACTTCGTTTGATGGAGCGTATTGTAGCAAGATATGAAGCGAGCGCAAGCAAAAAATAAAAAAGTTGCCTATGTTTGATTATAAATGCAACAAATTTGTCGTATCTAATCAAAAAATAGGCAACCAATTGGCTTAGAAGCGATATTGATAGGCTTGAATATTGTCGTAAATTTCGGGGGTCAGTTCGCAATATGCAGTTTGACTTGGCAATAACACCAGAATTTTTTCATCACACTGTTTTAAATCAAACCCTTGGGTTTTTAGGGTGTTTTTCTGATACTTAAATGTGCCAGTGGTTTGTACTTGCTTTTGCAGACGCAGAAATACAGGTACAGCATAGGCAGGTAAGTTTTGTTTAAACTGCAGTAGCATTTGGCTTAAGTCCTGATCATCGAGCTGACAGCCATCTGCCAAAGTAATTGCCGCCATACCCGCACGTCCATTGGTATGTGGGATTTCGACACCATACACCACGGCTTCAGCAATTTTGCTGTAGTCACTGAGGATGTTTTCTACTTCGGTGGTGGATACGTTTTCACCTTTCCAGCGGAAGGTATCGCCTAAGCGGTCAACAAACTGGGCATGTCGGAAACCGATGTCACGGACTAAATCGCCTGTGTTGAAGTAGGCATCACCTGATTTAAAGACATTTTGCAAAATCACAGCTTTATTTTTCTCAGGGTCGGTATAGCCATCGAAGGGTGAGCGGCGGGTAATTTTACCAATGAGCAGACCAACTTCGCCTTTTTTAACTTTTATGCATTTGCCTTTGGCATCTCGCACAGGCTCATTTTTTTCTTTATCAAATTGAATGACGGCATACGGTGTAGGTGAAAAACCCACGGTATTGTCAAAGTTAAAGACATTGCTAAAACCGACGTTGCCTTCGCTAGACGCATACAGTTCTAGAATTTCCTGAACACCAAAGCGGGTTTTGAATTTGCTCCAGATGTTTGGGCGCATGCCATTGCCAATCATTTTTGTGACACGGTGTCCACGCTCTAAGTCTGAGGCAGGTGCATCCATTAAATAGCGGCATAGTTCCCCCACATAACCAATGGCTGAAGCATTGAATTTATGCACATCTTGCCAGAAACAAGAGGTGGAATATTTACGTCTAATGGCAAAAGTAGCACTGCTTGCAATCACGCCACACCAGCACACCACAATGCCTGTCGCATGGTACAACGGTAGGGTGCAATACATGACATCGTTTTGGTTTAAGCCTAATACGTGCCCATAGGTGCCGTAGGCCAGTGTCCAGCGGCTATTGGTGAAAATAACGGCTTTAGGCAGACCTGTTGTGCCTGAAGTATAAATATAGAACAGCCCATCTTTGCCCTGTACAGACTGCGTGGTCGCAGGGTTGAAAGCAGGTTGTGTAGCTAAACAGAGGGAGAGGTTACTAAATCCTTCAGGAGCAGTACCTGCATCCAAGCGTGTATTTTGGTCTGCAAACCAATACAGACGATTGTCTGGCAGTTGTAATTCAGTACGGATATCGGCAACCGCTTGGCGGCATTCTTCGCCCACAATCACTGCAATGGGTTTAACTAAATTAATGCTATGAGCCAAGACTTTAGCCACTTGTGCCGTATTGACGAGGGCAACAGTTACGCCAATTTTAGCCAAGCCAATGATACTGGCAATTAACTCAGGTCGATTTTCCAGCATAACGGCGATGACATCGCCTTTACGGGCGCCAATGCTTAAATAGTAATGCGCAATTTGGTTGGCCCATTCATTTAGCTGTAAATAGCTGTATTGCTGATCTTCAAACATGAGGGCGCAGCCCTGTGGATTGCGATGGACAGCCTTTTCAAATGCTAAACCCAAGCCAGCAGGCGTGCGAGGAGTACGTAAATAGGCTTGCTTTAAACCTGTAATCAGGTGGGGAACTTTTGTCATAAACTGCGGAATTTTTGCCGCAACATCCGTTAAGCCAATTAAATCGCTTTGTGTCATTTGGTTCATAAGAATCCTATTTTTGTCGTCATCCGTTGCATCTGTTGCAAAGCATCAAGTCTTGTTGTTTTTTAATCCCTAAAGGCTAGTGCAATCAACCTAATTTTTCAGCTTTATACTGGATTTTATAAAATCATGGAGTAAATCTAAATTGTCGCATGATTTAAATTCAGGTCGATGCGCTAAGTTTTACGTTACAAAAAAAATCCAGTCATCGAAATGACTGGATTTTTTTATTCCGCTGCAAAAGTGCGAATTACGACTCAGTTGGCGGCGTAGCTTTCTTTGGTGGACGACCACGTGGACGACGCGGACGTACCACTTTTTCTTTGTCTGCTTTTTCTTGCTCAGACTCAGCTGTTTCGGCTGGATCATCTACAGCCAATTCTGCTTGTACTGGTTCCGCAGCGACTGGCGTAGATGCTTCAGCAGTTTCTGCTTCGGCAGAGGCAGTCTGTTGTTCTACTTGCTCAGTTTGAGCTGTTACAGCAGGTGCTTCTTCTGGAGTCGCACTGACTTCTGTAGAAACAGCTTCTGCTTCAGCATTAGCAACAGCAGGTTGTTCAACTTCGGTTGCTGGATTTGCTGCTACAGGTGCAGCTGTGGTTTCAGCTTCTGCTTCAGTTTTCTCAACTACTTGAGCCTGCTTAGCTTGCTCTAACGCTTGTTCTGCGGCCTGTTTTGCTAAACGACGACGCTCACGAGGATCGTTGGCCACACGTTTGTCTGACACAGGTTTTGGTGGTGTTAGGTCTAACACAGGTGCAGGTTCTGCTTCAGGAGCAGCTTTGGCAACTTCTACGTCACGAGTGACAGGTTTTTTCTCTGCCATAGGCGCAGTGCTAACAAGGCTTGCAGCATACTCGTCAGTGAACTTTTGCAAGGCACGGTTGAACGTTGGAATTAAGCCAAACTGTTCAATTAATACCGAGCAATCTTCACCATAGACATGGCGAATTAAGCTACCAATGTTGTATTGCCCTAAAGTTGGTACTTGAGATGGTGTCAACTTCGGTGCAGCTGCTTGTTGAGCCTGCGCTTCACGTTGCTGACGACGACGCTGACGCGGGTCGTTGCTAGCACGTTTTGCTGGTGCACTTGGTTGTGGCTGTGCTTCTGCTACAGGAGCAGCTGCTTCCACAACAGCTGTTGCCGCAGGAGCTTCAACTTGCTCTGCTACAGCTTCCACAACAGGAGCTGCTGCAACAGTAGGTTCAGTTGCAGGCGCTGCATTCAATGCCACGATTTCAGTTTGTGCTTGATCAACATTAACCACCATGGCTGTAGTGCTTAACTCATGGCGTGGTGCATCAATTAAGTCTACTTTTGGTTGGTTGTTGGCAACTTCAGCTGTGACAGCTGCTTGTTCGTTCAATACGCTGGCATCACGTTGGCGATTTGGGCGTTCTGGACGAGGTTGGTTACGACGGTCACGACGTGGCACGGCATTTTGTTGTTGCTCATTGTTGTGTTGAGCATCTTGCTGCTGCGCTTGGTCATTGTTGTGCTGACGACGAGAGCTGCGTTTGTTTTCGCGCGCTTCCTGACGTTGCTCCTGACGTGACAACTGAACTACTTCTTCATGCACTTGATGTTGTTGATTGTCGTGCTGAGTTTGCTGTTCGCGTTGCTCTTTGTGCTTATTATTGTTGTGACGTGGCTTTTTGTTGTTGTGGCGTGGCGCCGATTTTTCTTCACGTTCAGCAGCTTTTTCTGCGCCATCACGTTCAGTTTTTTGTGCCACAGTCGATGGTGCAAGGTACACATTTTGGCTGCTTGCAGCAGGTGCTGCGGCTGCAGTTGCAATTTGACCAAACTGACCACGGCTAACTGCGCCATTATTTACCATTTGTTCAATGGCTGCTGCAGCGTTGTTGGCAGTACGTGCTTGATCAATGGTAGATGCTTGTTTTTGCACAAACAGATTTTCTAACCATGCACATGGGCTGGCTGCTGTAGTTGCTGCCGCAGGTGCAGACTGTTGTGCAGCTGCTTTATTTTGCTGTGCTGCTTGTGGTTTTTTCGCTGTAGTTTTTTCAGCTGCAGGTGCGCTATGGCTGTGCGATTGATCTGCTTCTTCCAAATGCCATTCAGAAGACTCATAACCCAATTCTTTTTCACTTGAACGGGTTGCTTCAGTACGCTCATAGCTCGTTGGCGCAAAACCTTCAGGGTTATACGAAATTTCGTAATGCGGCGTTTCTAAGTGTGGGTGCGGTAAAACTGTCACACGTACATTTGAGGTTTGCTCAAGGTAAACCAAGCTATGACGTTTTTCATTCAGTAAGAAGGCTGCAATTTCTACAGGCACTTCAACCTGAACTTCGCCATGACGTTCACGTAGTGCAATTTCTTCCACTTTACGCATAATCGAAAGAGATAGAGAGCGTAAGTCACGCACCATACCTGTACCGTGACAGCGTGGGCAAACGTAACCAGTCGCTTCTTCAAGCGATGGACGTAAACGCTGACGGCTCATTTCCATTAAACCAAAACGTGATAATTGACCAAACTGGATACGTGCGCGGTCACTTTGAGTGGCTTCACGGAGTTTGGCTTCAACCATGCGTTGGTTACGGTCTTTGGTCATGTCGATGAAATCGATAACAACCAAACCACCAATATCACGTAAACGCAATTGGCGTGCAATTTCTTCAGCAGCTTCAAGGTTGGTATTTAACGCTGTATCTTCAACGTCTTGACCACGGGTCGATTTTGCTGAGTTGATGTCAATTGAAACCAATGCTTCAGTTTGGTCAATGACAATTGAACCGCCTGAAGGCAGTTTTACTTCACGCTCATACGCAGTTTGAATTTGGCTTTCAATACCAAAATGTGCAAACAGTGGTTCATTTAAAGTGTAAGTTTTTAGCTTGTCTAACTGACGTGGCATAACCGCTTTCACAAAGTTATAAGCTTCGTTATAGGCTTGTTCTGAGTCAATTAAAATTTCTGCAACATCATCACGCAAATAGTCACGAATGGCACGTGTGACGACACCTGCTTCTTGGTGTACTAGCATTGGTGATGGGCCTGAACTTGCAGTGCTTTGAATTTGTGCCCAAAGGTCCATTAAGTGTTGAAGGTCAAGCTGCAATTCTTCTTGAGAACGACCAATACCCGCAGTACGCACAATCACGCTCATGCCACGAGGAATGTTCAGTGAAGCTAACATCTCTTTCAGTTCTTCACGGACTGAACCCGAAATTTGACGACTGATACCGCCACCTTTCGGGTTGTTTGGCATAAGTACTAAATAACGACCTGCCAAAGAAATGAAGGTGGATAGCGCAGCACCTTTGTTGCCACGCTCTTCTTTTTCTACCTGAACCAAAAGCTCAGTGCCTTCAGTAATCAGTTCGCGGATATTTGAAGTTTGGCGAGGGTCGGCTTTGTAATAAGAGTTTGCGATTTCACGCATAGACAGGAAGCCTTGGCGACCTGCACCATATTCAACAAATACGGCTTCTAAAGAAGGTTCTACACGGGTCACATGACCTTTGTAGATATTCGATTTTTTTTGTTCACGGGTACGATTTTCTAAATCAAAATCGTAAAGACGCTGACCAGTGACAAGTGCAACGCGAATTTCTTCGGCATGTGTTGCATTAATCAACATACGTTTCATGGGTGTAACACCTAATAGTGATACACAGCAAAAAATCGCTAGACACGTAGCGAACATCAAGCATCACGGATCAACTGCTCAGATCTCAAAAAACCTATTGTGGTCTGAGCTTTTTTTACCGGCCTTATTTAGGTTGGCTGCGGTGTATGATTCACGTATTGATGATGGCAATACGGCTTTAACCTTTAAACGGATAAAGTCACCTGATCGCTTCACTGGCGGACGAGCGGTGTATTGGATGTGTGTAACTTTCACTGTCACATTGCTCGAAGATCAGCTCTTCTTTACATAGATAGAGTGTCTTGATACGGAATTATCGTCGTATCTTTACAAATTGTGCAGATCCAATACATCAAACGCTTTAGCCTGAATGCGACTTCAGGGTGCGACTAATCTGATGTGTATCAGTTTACGTTTAAAAACCAACAAAGTTGGCGACATATTTTTTCAGACAAACTGATTTATGTACCTGAGGTACAATTAAACGCAACAGTTTGCTTTTTTGCCGATATAATAAGCCTTCGGCGTCGGCATAATTCTTTTGGGACCTGCTCGTATATGGTGAGGTATTCAGTTGAGTGTTGTTTCAGAAAATTCTGAATAGATTCAACCTTAACCCACTAACGATGGTTTCCGTGCGCTGACTATATCAAACCTTGCATCATCTGCCTATGGGCTAAGCTTATGTTTCTTGTGTAAAGCATAGCCTAAATGATCAGTTTTTAATCAATTTTAGTATTTTATTAGGTCACTTAACTGTATGAATTCTACCCAACAATGGCAAAGTGTCACTTGGTTTGAAGTGGATGAGCATCAAGCGGGTCAACGCATCGATAATTTTTTGTTTAGTCGTTTAAAAGGGGTGCCTAAAAGTCGCATCTATCGTTTGATTCGCGAAGGGCAGGTACGGGTCAATAAAAAGCGTATTAAAGCAGAAACCAAACTCAATATTGGCGATCAAATTCGTGTAGCGCCTATTCGCTATGAACAAAAAGACGACAGTGCTGCACCTATTTCAGATAAGGTCGCACAAAGCTTATTAAGCCGTGTGATTTATGAAGATGAAGGCTTGATGGTGGTGAATAAGCCTTCGGGCATTGCGGTGCATGGCGGTAGTGGTGTCGCTTATGGTTTGATTGAGGGTTTACGTGCTGCCACAGGTAAAAAATATTTAGAGCTGATTCACCGTATTGACCGTGATACTTCAGGTTTGGTGATGGTGTCTAAAAAGCGCAGCACCTTAAAAACGCTGCAGGACTTATTGCGCGAACATAAAATTCAAAAAACTTATGCTGCCATTGTCAAAGGGCAGGTGAGTTTAGATCAGCAATTGATTGACGCACCGTTGCATCGTTATGAATTGGCCAATGGTGAACGTCGAGTGCGTGTATCTAAAGAGGGTAAAGAATCCAAAACCCTGTGGAAGGTCGCAGAGCGTTTTATGCATGCCAGTTTGGTGTATGCATCGCCACTGTCTGGGCGTACCCATCAAATTCGTGTGCATGGTTTAAGTATTGGACATCCTTTGGTGGGTGATGATAAATACGGTCATCAAACTGAATACCGTGGTCCTGCACCACGTCGTTTGTGCTTACATGCTATGCGTTTGGAAATTCCAGGCTATCCTGTGATTGAAGCCCCTCTACCTGAAGATATGCAGAGTCTAGTGGCACAGCTTAGAGCGCAAAAGGCGGATAAGCCGACAGCACCACCTGAGTTTTAATTTTTGTCATTCTCTATTGTGTGATAGCAGTTTCCTTCTTTTTAAAGATGAGGAACATTGTTTCTCAAGACGGAGATTGGGCTTTCAGGGGTAATTCACAGCCACATTTTATAGTTTTTAATTTAAATTCTTGTTGTATAGGCTATGCCTTACTTTTCAAAGATGAAAAGTAACAAAAATCTTTTGTTTCGCTGATGGAACATCCCTGTGCCACAGCGAAACGGCGACATTCATGTCGCCGTTTCGCTATCGAATATTTGTTGTGATATATGTGCTGATTCTTGATCATTTATCCTTTTCAGTTAAGGTAAAGCGAGGGAATTTTAAAGCAGAATCAAATCTAGGAACCTAATATGAACAAACCTGTAGAACTCATCATTTTTGATTGGGATGGCACGCTATTTAATTCCGTCGGTCAAATTGTGGCGAGTTTGCAGTTCGCAGCACAACAATTTCAGCAACCACTGACCGATGCTGCTGCTAAAAGTATTATTGGTTTGGGCTTGCCAGAAGTGGCGCAGCGCCTGTTTCCGCAGGTGCCTGAACTGCATCAGGATATTTTGCAGTGCTATTCAGAACACTATGTGGAACACTCAAAAACCGATGTTTGGTTTGATGGTGTGGCAGAAATGCTAGATGAATTGTCTGGTTTAGGTTTGAAACTGGCCGTGGCAACAGGTAAAAGCCGTAAAGGTTTAGACCGTGTATTGGCTCAAACCAAAAGTCAGGATTTATTTGTGGCAACACGTGCAGCCAGTGAAACCAAATCTAAACCTGACCCTTTAATGTTGCAGGAAATTTTAAGCAGTACTCAGGTGCAGGTCGAGCAGGCTGTTATGGTGGGTGATACCTCTTATGATTTGAAAATGGCGCAGAATATTGCCATGCCACGTGTGGGTGTGAGCTATGGCGTGCATAGTGTAGAGGTATTGCAGCATTATCAGCCTTTGACTATTGCACATGACGTACCGAGTTTGCATGCATTTTTATTACAACAGTACCGTTTGCGTCGGGCAGGCTAAATTACAGCACAACAAAAAGGGCAGTTTGGCAGCAAGCAAGTTGCCCTTTTTTATTGAATATATTGTGCTGACAGGAAAGGCTTAGCTTTTAGTCTAAAGTTAGGATTAAGACATTTTAAGATTGCTGCGAATTGCCGAGTCAATGACTCGGAAAATAATGTCATAGCCTACAGACAACTGTTTTGCTTGCTTTTTATAAAAATAGATTAATAGCTAATAGCTATTGAAAAAAAGAAAATAAGTATTGGCATAAACCCGCCATTTTTCCGATTCTTAATCAGTTTACATACCTCTGAGCTGGATAGCTTGTCCTGAGAATGGACAAGATCGGGGTCATCATCCCTATTTTCTATTATTACCTTTCCAACATCTCGGGGTATATGCCCAATTTTTGCAGTTTAAGGAAACATTGATGTCGAATTCTGCTGTTGTTGAATCAGTTGCGCAAGCATTACGTACTGCCGAACTCTCTCAAACTGCGATTGCGCCAATCCGCCCAGAACTTGGTGGTGAAAGTGCTGACGTAGATATTGCCTATGCCGTTCAAGAAGTGAATACCGAACGTGCCTTAAAAGAAGGTCGTCGTTTGGTGGGGCGTAAAATTGGTTTGACCTCTAAAGTGGTTCAAGCACAACTGGGTGTAGATCAGCCTGACTTTGGCATGTTGTTTGCCGATATGGCTTATGGCGATGGTGAAGCAATTCCTGCAGGTTTGCTGATTCAGCCAAAAGTAGAAGCAGAAATTGCATTGGTGATTAACCAAGATCTAACCAAAGAAAAACACACGTATGCGGATATTATCAGCGCGACTGAATATGCCTTGCCTGCCATTGAAGTGGTCGATAGCCGTATTGAAAACTGGAAAATCAGTTTGATTGATACCGTGGCAGATAACGCATCTTCTGCTGCGTTTGTTTTAGGTTCACAACCCGTCAAGCTAGAAAATCTAGACTTGGTGAACTGCAAAATGGTCATGACACGTGGTGAAGAAGTTGTTTCTCAAGGCGTGGGTAAAGCATGTTTGGCAAACCCGCTCAATGCTGCGGTGTGGTTGGCCGATGAAATGGTACGCCGTGGTCGTCCATTGTTAAAAGGCGACATCATCTTAACCGGTGCTTTAGGCCCTATGGTTGTTGCTCATCCAGGTGAAGAATTCAAAGTTGAAATTGAAGGCTTTGGTTCAGTAACAGCTGCGTTTGCTGCGGAATAAATCGAGATTCTAAGAGAGTACATGCATGAAAAAGATTAAATGTGCAATGATCGGTCCGGGTAATATTGGTACGGATTTGCTTTATAAATTGCAACGCAGTGAATGGTTGGAACCAGTATGGATGGTGGGGATTGACCCAACTTCTGAAGGTTTGGCACGTGCTGCAAAAATGGGTTTAAAAACCACAGCAGAAGGTGTGGATGGTTTATTGCCACATATTCTTGAAGATGACATTAAAATTGCTTTTGATGCAACGTCTGCATACGTTCACGCTGAAAACAGCCGCAAGTTAAATGAACTTGGTGTGCTGATGATTGACTTAACCCCTGCGGCAATTGGTCCATTCTGTGTACCACCAGTAAACTTAGAAGCGTTATTGGCTGCTGGCGAAGTGCCAAACGTGAACATGGTAACGTGTGGCGGTCAGGCAACAATTCCTATGGTTGCTGCAGTTTCACGTGTACAACCTGTGGAATATGGCGAAATCATTGCAACGGTATCCACCAAATCAGTGGGTCCGGGTACACGTAAAAATATTGATGAATTTACTCGTACTACAGCAGGCGCCATTGAAAAAGTAGGCGGTGCAAAACAGGGTAAAGCAATCATCATCATTAACCCAGCAGAGCCACCACTGATGATGCGTGACACTGTTCACTGTCTGGTTGAAGGTGAGCCAGATCAAGCCGCGATTACTGAATCTGTGCATGCCATGATCAAAGAAGTGCAGAAATATGTACCAGGCTATAAATTGGTGAATGGCCCAATTTTTGATGATAACCGTGTTTCAATCTTCCTAGAAGTTGAAGGTTTAGGTGACTTCTTGCCGAAATACGCAGGCAACCTAGACATTATGACTGCTGCTGCTGCTCGTACTGCAGAAATGTTTGCAGAACACGTTTTCAACACTGCTGAAGCTTAAGGAATACCAAAATGTCTAAGATTATTGTTCACG
The DNA here is from genome assembly GCF_012371315.1 of Acinetobacter sp. A1. Taxonomy (NCBI): domain Bacteria; kingdom Pseudomonadati; phylum Pseudomonadota; class Gammaproteobacteria; order Moraxellales; family Moraxellaceae; genus Acinetobacter; species Acinetobacter sp. A1. Next base: position 13,778 of record NZ_JAAZQY010000004.1, on the reverse strand, counting down.
ATATGACTTTACGTGATGGTATGCACCCGCAGCGCCATCAAACGACTGTAGAGCAAATGATTGCAATTTCAACTGCATTAGATGATGCAGGTGTACCTTTAATTGAAGTCACGCATGGTGATGGTTTAGGTGGTTCATCAGTAAACTACGGCTTTGCAGCAGCAACTGACGAAGAATACTTGTCTGCCGTTGTGCCACGTATGAAGAATGCCAAAGTTTCTGCATTGCTTTTACCGGGTATTGGTACGGTTGATCATTTGAAAATGGCACATGAAATTGGTGTATCTACCATTCGTGTCGCCACACACTGTACTGAAGCGGATTGTTCGGAACAGCACATCACTGCTGCCCGTAAACTAGAAATGGATACTGTGGGTTTCTTGATGTTAGCGCACATGACTTCACCTGAAAAATTGCTTGAAGAAGCGAAAAAGATGGTGTCTTACGGTGCAAACTGTATCTATGTGACGGATTCTGCGGGTTATATGCTTCCTCAAGATGTGATTGATCGTGTAGGTCACTTACGTCAACATTTGGACCCAAGCATCGAGTTAGGTTTCCACGGTCACCACAACTTAGGTATGGGTGTGTCAAATACTGTTGCCGCAGTTGAAGCAGGCGCAGTACGTGTGGACTTGGCATCTGCTGGTCTTGGTGCGGGTGCGGGGAATACACCACTTGAACTGTTCATTGCTGTCGCTAACCGTATGGGTATGGATACAGGCGTGGACTTGTTTAAAGTGCAAGACGTGGCAGAAGATTTGGTGATTCCAATGATGCACAACCCAATTCGTGCCGACCGTGATGCGGCAACTTTAGGTTATGCAGGTGTGTATTCATCATTCCTATTGTTTGCGAAACGTGCTGAAGCGAAATATGGCGTTTCTGCACGTGAAATCCTGATGGAGCTTGGTCGCCGTGGTACAGTGGGCGGTCAAGAAGATATGATTGAAGACTTGGCTTTGACTATGTCTAAAGCACGTGAAATGCAAGCCTAAGTTTTAGTTTAAAGCCAGCTTGAATTAAGCACCCCAAATGTATTTGGGGTGCTTTTTTTATGGCGAAAAATAGGCAAATTCATGCAGAATTTAGTGGTGGACTAAAATGATTTTCTTATAAGTGTTGTTTATAGAAAATAACGCTAACACATTGACTTACATCTAAAAAAGATTACTCACTAGCATATTGCAAAAAATAATGACTCTTTTAGGTCAAATTGTGCTTCGAATTCAGAGAGAAAGTCATTTGATGAGGATTCATTGCCAAATGTTTTATCGTTAAAAAGAATTAAAAATGTTTAAAAAAAATCATAATGTAAAGAAAGGCTAAAATCTGCTGAAAACCCTAATACTGTGGTCGGATTTTTTTCAATTACAGAGTTTTGCATGATGCGCTAATTCGCTTATTGGATGAATAGGAAAAACTCATGCATCGTCACAACTTATGGATAGCACTTTTTGCTGCGACAGCAACTTTAGGGACAACTGCCACTCAGGCAGATTTTATTGACGACAGCAATGTTCAGCTTAAATTTAAGAATTTTTATTTAGATCGTCAAATTAAGGACAACCCTGCGGGTAATTGGGGTTCGTGGTCACAAGCTGTCACTTTAGATGCTAAATCAGGTTATCACGATTTAGGTGGAATTAAGGTTGGAGCCGATCTTCTTGTTCAGCATGCCGTGAAACTCAAAGGGCGCGATAAAAACCCAGACTGGGTGTTGCCACATAACGGTAAAGAATCAAAAGATCACTTTGGGAAAGTGGGAGCAACGCTCAAAGCGAAAGTATCTGAAACTGAGCTTAAAGTGGGGGAGTTGTTACCTGTATCTCCAGTTTTGGTCTTTGATCCATCACGTCAATTGCTGACCACTTATAGTGGTGCATGGTTAGAATCTAAAGATATTCAGAATACTAAACTATCCGTTGCTTATATTGATAAAATCAACAACCGTTATGACAATCAGTTCCGTGATCTGACTTTATTCGCACCAGGTAAAACATTGCCAGATGCTTCAAAAGGACATTTTGATCTTGGTCCAACTTCTGATGGTATGTGGATTGCGGGAGTAGATCACCAATTCACAAAAGAGTTGGGTGCAAGTTATTGGTATGCAGATGTGCAAGATATTTACCAACAACATTATGTAGGTTTGAGTTATAACCGCCAATTGGCTGAAAAGACCAAACTCACTAGCCATGTACGCTACTTTGATAACGCTGAATCGGGTGATCAATTATATGGTGAAATTGATAACCAAGCACTTTCGGTAGGTGCAAAGGTGAATTATGGTGCGCATACTTTTGGTGTTGGCTATCAGCAAATGTTTGGCGAAACCAACTTTCCAACATTGGGTGGTTGGGTGCCACAGCCTTATTTAGTGAACTGGGGTGTTGCAACCTTTACCAACCCTGATGAAGAATCATGGGGCTTCACTTATGGCTATGATTTTGCTGAATTGGGTGCAAAAGGCTTAAACGCAACAGCTGTGTACATGTTAGGTAAAGATGCGACGTATGGTGCGAAAAAAGACCAAGACTCAGAAGAGTTGAACTTAATTGTCAATTACACCGTACCAGAAGGTAAATTGAAAGGTTTAGGTGTTCAGGCAATGTATATTGATGCAGATTTTGATTACAAATCTGATTTACAAGAGTACCGTGTAGCCACCACTTACACCTATAAATTTTAAAATTTGAAAAAAAAGAGCGACTTTATATAGTCGCTCTTTTTTTAATATTTACGCACTAAATACCTTGTAAAAATTAAGACTTTAATTTTATTAAATTTATAAATTTCAAAGAGTTGTTTAATCGTTTTTTTGTGGGTTGTGATCGTAAATTTGTATCAGTTCATAAGGCATGAACAGGTAATATAAGCCAGTAAATACGTAATGTTGAATGAGTCCACTTGACGTCAAATTCTATTTTTTTAGAGCTAAACGCAAGCTAAAGACTGTACGAGGAGTATATATGAGCACTGTTCAAATCCCTGACTATACAACAGATCCATTCTTTGGCTTAGAAGATAAATGGATTGAAACTGCCGAAGGCGAATTAACGCACTATCACGAAGTGGGTGAAGGTACACCTATTCTATTTTTACACGGTTCAGGCACAGGTGTATCTGCTGCGGCAAACTGGTGGTTAAACTTGCCACAAATTGGTGAGCAAGCACGTTGTATCGCAATTGATACCATTGGCTATGGTCAGACTGTGGTTGCTCCAAACACTGCTTATGGTATTCGTGCTTGGGTTGATCATGCAGTGCGTACATTAGATGCATTGGGCATTGAAAAAACATGGTTAGTGGGTAACTCGCTCGGTGGTTGGTTGGCATTCCAATTGGCATTGGACTACCCTGAGCGCGTACTTGGTATTGTGTCTATGGGTACAGGTGGTGCAAAACAGACTGCAGCGCTTAAAGCACATGCGAATCCTGTCTTGACCGAAGAAGGCATCAAAAAAACATTGTCGATGTTTGTAGTGAACAAAGACCTGATTACAGATGAGTTGGTTAAGGTTCGTTTTGCTTCTGCAAAAAATGACTATGCGTCAGACCGTTTAATGGATGTGGTTGGCGCACGTGACCGTGACCGTTTTGAGTTCCCACTCGATTTTGACAAAATGAAAGACATCACAGTACCTGTTTTACTGATTCACGGTACGCAGGATGTAGTGATTCCAGTATCTCGCACATGGGACATTTTAAATGTTGTGCCACATGCCGATGCGCACATTTTCAGCCAATGCGGCCACTGGTCACAAGTTGAAAAAGCGGAAGAATTTAACACTGTAATTAAAAATTATTTAACTGCACGTGGCGTAAAATAAGCAACATGATGTGAAAAAGGATGGCTTCATGCCATCCTTTTTTATGAGTAATATTTGGGGCATTTAGTGTTGGATAAAACTGGCCACCAAATTAATGCAAATGGCTAAAATGGTGGTATTAAAACTATAGGCCAAAATAATGTGTAGTGTGTTCAGTATGCGCATAGGCTGTGAGCTAATTGAAACATCTGCAGTCTGTGCTGAAGTACCAATCACATAACTGAAATATAAAAAATCAGGATAAGTCGGGTAGGGCGTTTTAGGAAAATCCAGTCCACCTTCTTGCTGCTGTTGCAATGCCAAATAGTAGTCATGGGCATAGTGGATGGCGAAAATGGTGTGCATAAAAAACCAAGCACATAAAATGGTGGTAATAGATAAAATAAAATGTCCCATGCGCACAAATTCACTTTGTGCAAATAAATTCACCTCAATAATGATCGCAATAAAGCACATCACCAAAGTTAAAAATACCAAAAATAGAATCAGCCATTTGCTGGCATCTTGCTGTTGGGCACGTTGCAAAATATGTGCATGATCACTGTGCCACAGATTAAGCATGGTCAGCAGTAAATAGCAGGAAATGGCAATATTCCAGCTTAGTAATAAGCAACTTGACCATGCCCATGTACTGAAAGTTTGAAATATGGCATACAGCACAATGGTAATCACAAAACTAATAAAGAAATAAGGACGTGACTGAATACCAGATCGCATGCGTGTAAATGGATTTTTTAGCATTCTTATTCCTTTTAAGGCTTTTGTTCTCACCTGATTGTGCGCTGTTTTATGGCATGAGTCTAAGTAAATCTAGGTATTTTAGGTAGGTTTACTTATTAGACTTAAGTTGTAATTTAAGGCGCTAGATGGCAGCAATTTTATATAAAAATGCGATGTGATATTTGAAGTCAATGAGCATTCATTTTGCATCATCTTTCAAAAATAAGTTTAGACTTAAGTCTAAAGCTGAGTATTGATGCAGAAACAATAAAAAAGTGCTTTTTATCGTAGTGGAGAAAAAGCACTTTTATGATTGGATATTTCAGACTTGTGGCTTATTCGCGGTTTATGTCCAAATAGAACACGCGAGTCAGCAGCTCTAAAAATTTCTGTACAGCAGGTGAGTTACTGTTTTTGCCATAACTCACATATAAGTCCAAATATGGTAATTCCACATCTAAGGGGCGAATCACGGTATTTTCCATGGTCAGTGGTGCAACATAGCCTGGCAAAATAGTGCAGCCCAAACCCATGCCTACAGAGTTGATATTAAATAAAATATTGTCTGCTTTTTGCACAATATTCAGTTCAATATTATGTTGTTTAGAAAAATCGACAATCAAATGGTGCAAGGTATAAGATGCTTCTGCCGCAGGAATAATAAAATCTACGCCATTTAAAGCTTTAACAGGAATACGCTCATATTTTGCTAATGGATGATCTTTAGGCAAAATAAAAATCAGCGGCTCACGTAGCACAAACTGACTTTCAATTTCATCACTATTGATATTGTGTCGGGTAAAGGTGATGTCGAGCTCACCTTTTTTGATCATCTTCATTTGCTCGGTATTGTTCAAGCTGAGCAATTCAATTTTCAAATCTGGGTTTTGTACCCTTAAGTTTGGCAAAACAAAGGGGAAAATTTTCATTTCCGCCACAGGTACAAAGCCAATACGTAGCATTTGCTGTTTGGCTTGTGAAACCTGACGTGCCATGGCAACGGCTTTGTCGGCTTGGGCAAGGGTCAGGCGAGCCTGTTCCAAAAATACAGCGCCTTCTTCGGTCAGTTCTACCTTGCGTTTGGTACGGTTTAACAGTTTAACGCCAACATCTTCTTCTAAGTCTTTAATTTGCTGACTCAGCGAAGGTTGAGCCGTATAAAGCTTAAGTGCCGCTTTACTGAAGTTGAGTTCTTCAGCCACGGTAATGAAGTAGCGAAGGTGACGTAATTCCATACAGCCATTCCAAAGATTAATTCAAAATATGTCTTACTATAGATTAATAAAAGTATAATCTATAAACAACCATCAGATGAAAATTATTGTGTCATTTAGGAGATAAATAGAGTTTTATCATTGTGTAATGTTTTAATCGCATAATATAAAGTTTTATTAATCTATAAAATCTATTAATTGAAACAAAAAAAATATTTCACTAAACGTCCCTAAAAAATCATTATCCATCCAAAGTTGAGTCTATTTACTTTGTGCCGTTGTTGGTCACAGGAGAGCTTTTCATGAGTGGAAAAATTGATGTGCGCGAAATCGACGCTTTGGTCGATGCACAAAATGGACGTATCACTCCATCTATTTATACAGATCCAGATATCTACGAATTAGAACTTGAACGCGTGTTCGGCCGTACGTGGTTGTTCCTGTGTCATGAAAGCCAAATTCCTAAAGCTGGCGACTTCTTCAACACCTACATGGGTGAAGATCCAATTATTGTGGCACGTCAAAAAGACGGTTCAATCAAAGCATTTTTAAACCAATGCCGTCACCGCTCTATGCGTGTGAGCTTCGCAGACTGTGGTAATACGCGTGCATTTACTTGCCCATACCATGGCTGGTCTTACGGTATTGATGGTTCACTCAAAGATATTCCATTAGAAGAGCGTGCTTATCCTCAAGGTGCTTGTAAAGAGCAATGGGGCTTGGTGGAAGTGAACCGTGTGAAGTCTTACAAAGGCTTGGTATTCGGTTGTTGGGATGAAACGACTCCTGACCTAGAAGAATACATGGGCGACATCGCTTGGTACTTAGATGGTGTGGTGGATCGTCGTCCGGGTGGTACAGAAATTATTGGTGGTGTACACAAGTGGGAAATTGACTGTAACTGGAAATTTGCTGCAGAACAGTTTGCCTCTGACCAATACCACGCATTGTTCTCTCACGCATCTGCTATTCAGGTTTTGGGTGCAAAACCAGATGATGACAGCAGTAAACAACTGGGTGCTGCACAAACCGCTCGTCCTGTTTGGGAAACTGCGAAAGACGCACTTCAATACGGTTCACGTGGTCACGGTTCAGGTTTCTTCTTTACAGAAAAACCAGATGCAAACGTATGGGTAGATGGCGAAGTTGCTAACTATTTCCGTGAAACGTATGACGAAGTTAAAGAGCGTTTAGGTGAAGTTCGTGCCTTACGTTTGGCTGGTCACAACACTATGTTCCCAACCTTGTCTTGGTTGAACGGTACAGCAACTCTTCGCGTATGGCACCCACGTGGCCCGAACAAAACTGAAGTATGGGCATTCTGTATTGCTGATGCTGAAGCTTCTCAAGAAGTGAAAGATGCTTTTGAGCGTTCTGCAACACGTGCATTTGGTCCTGCAGGTTTCTTAGAGCAAGACGACTCTGAAAACTGGATTGAAATTCAAAAAGTATTACGTGGTTACAAAGCGCGTCAAAACAAACTGATTGTTGAGATGGGTAAAGGTAACGAAAAAATCCGTGAAGATGGTATTCCGGGTATTACCAACTACATTTTCTCTGAAACTGCAGCACGTGGTATGTACCGCCGTTGGGCAGATTTGCTGATCCATGAAAAATGGGAAGATGTTGAAAAAGCAGCTGACGAATACGAGAAGGAGCTAGTGAAATGAGTCAAATCAGTTTAGAACTTCAACACGAAGTTAGCCAATTCTTGTATCGCGAAGCAAAGTTGCTGGACGACTGGAAATTCCGTGAGTGGTTAGACCTCATGGCAGAAGATATTTCTTATACCTTGCGTACTACACCAAATGCGCAAACCCGTGACCGTCGTCGTTCAGTTGAGCCACCCACCACTTGGGTGTTCAACGACAACAAACACTTGCTTGAGCGCCGTGTAGCACGTTTAGAAACGGGTATGGCGTGGGCAGAAGAGCCTCCATCACGTACAACGCACATGGTTAGCAACGTGATTGTTGAAGCAACAGATGTTGAAGGTGAATACGATGTACACGTAACTTACTTACTGTACCGTACTCAAAAAGAGAAAGACGTGACGATTTACTGTGGTAAGCGTAATGACAAAATCCGTCGTGTTGAAGGTGGCTTAGGCTTCCAAATTTTCAACCGTAAGATTGTGCTTGACCAAGTAACGTATAACTCACACAACCTGAGTGTATTCTTCTAATGAATAAGATTTTTGTTTGCCAAGTTGACGAATTAGACGAAGGCGAAGCGTTAAAAGTGGACTGCGGTGTAAACGGTATCGAAGCACTGGCAGTATTCAATAACGGTGGTGAGTTCTTTGCCATGAATGACCGTTGTTCACACGGTAATGCGTCTATGTCTGAAGGTTATCTTGAAGATGATGGCACGGTTGAATGTCCACTACATTCTGCACGTTTCTGTTTAAAAACTGGTCAAGCTTTATGCTTGCCAGCAACTGACCCAATTCAAACCTTCCCTGTGGTGGTTGAAGATGGTGCGTTATACGTAGAAATGGCAGGAGAGTAAGCATGGGTTGGCTAAAAGGCGAAGTGGCACTGATTACAGGTGGCGGTTCTGGTTTGGGTTGGGCTTTGGTAGAACGCTTCCTTGATGAAGGTGCGCATGTGGGCGTATTACAGCGCTCACAATCTAAAGTAGATGCCTTAAAAGAACGTTTTGGTGATCAAATTGTGGCTGTCGCTGGTGATGTTGCCAACTATGCAGACAATGTCCGTGCTGTACAGGCCACTGTGGAGCGTTTTGGAAAACTGGATTGCTTTATTGGCAATGCAGGGATCTGGGACCATTATGCAGATATCGTCAATACTTCGGGTGAACAGCTTGAAAAAGCCTTTGATGAAATCATGGGCATTAACACCAAGGCATTGATCTTGGGTGCAAAAGCGGCACTAGATGAATTGGTGAAATCTGAAGGTTCCATCATCTTAACCTTATCCAATTCTGCGCTGTATTCTTCAGGCGGTGGCCCTGTTTACACTGCATCTAAACATGCAGGTGTTGGCATCATGAAAGAGTTGGCTTATGAGTTGGCACCCAAAGTACGTGTCAATGCCGTTGCGCCATCAGCAATGAATGTCAATATTAAGGGAGCAGCCTCTTTGGGGCAGGAAAACCTTGGCTTACTTGATGCGCGTGACCCTGAAAAAATTGCACGCGGTATGCCGCTTAACTTCTTGCCTGAGCCAGAAGATATGACAGGTTCTTATGTGCTCTTAGCATCTCGTCAAAATAACCGTCCACTGACTGGCGTTCTGATCAATGCAGAATGTGGTCTGGGTATTCGTGGTTTACGTCAACCACGCGCAGGTTTCTTTGACGAATAAAATTGAGTCTAAATTCAATAGACGAATCGGCAGCCTTTCTCTGGGCTGCCTTCCTTATTTAGGAGTCTCTCATGGCCGTTAAACTCATTTGTGCATCGCACAGTCCTTTAATGGAATTTGCAACACCGCAAGATCAATCCAAAGAACAAAAAGTTCGTGCTGCCTTTGAGCAACTTGCTGCAGAAGTCAAAGCTTACGATCCAACCTTAATCATCACGTTTGGTCCAGACCATTTTAATGGTTTCTTTTATGATTTGATGCCAAGTTTCTGTGTGGGTATTCGTGCCACGGCTGCGGGTGACTGGGACTACGGCAAAGACAATGACCGTATTGATGTACCTGAAGACAAAGCGTTGGCGATGGTGCGTCGTGTATTGGATGAAGGTGTAGATGTGGCGTACTCGTATCGTATGCAGGCCGATCATGGGGTGACTCAGCCTTTACATTTCTTGTGCGATGGTCAGTTAGACCGTTACCCAACTATTCCTGTATTTATTAACGGTGCTGCTGCACCAATGCCAACCACTAAACGTACCATTGCTTTAGGTCGTGCAGTGGGGCAGTTTATCAAGTCTTTAAATCTTGAAAACGAACGTGTTCTTGTTTTAGGTACAGGTGGTCTGTCGCACGATCCACCAACACCACAAATGGGTTCAGTGCCACCTGAAGTTGAAGAGTTTTTAATTGCAGGGCGTAACCCAAGTGCTGAAGCACGTCATGCACGCCAAGCCAAAATTATTGCTGTTGGGCAAAAACTTGCAGCGGGTGATACATCGGTCGCAGTGCCGCTTAGCCCAGAGTGGGATATTGCTTTACTTGAAAAATTCAAGCATGCAGATTTTGCGGCAATGGAAGCCATGACTGAAGCTGAAATTCGTCGTGATGGCGGCCGTGGTGGTCAGGAAGTTCGTTCATGGATGGCTGCTTTTGCGGCATTGGATGAGCTGGGTGCGTATGAGATGACCACACATTGCTATGAAGATATTAGTGAGTGGATTGCGGGCTTTGGCATCGTATCTGCCGAGTTAAAAGGTTAAGTCCATGAGCGTAGAAACAATTGTAATTGTGGGAGCAGGTCAGGCAGGGGCGAGTGCCATTCTTGAGCTGCGTGGCAACCAATATGCAGGCAAAATTATCCTCATTGGTGATGAAAAACATTTGCCTTATGAGCGTCCACCGCTGTCTAAAGATGTAATTTTACGCCCTGAAGAAACCAAAATCGAAATTCTGACTGAAGAAAAATTGGCAGAATTGGGCGTGGAAACCATCCGTGGCAATGGCGTGAGCAAAATCAATGCCGAAGCGAAAACTGTTGAACTCTTAAACGGTGACGTTGTCGCTTACGACAAACTTTTGCTTGCTACAGGTGGTGCAGCACGTCGTTTACCTAACTTTGATGCTTTGGGTAAACACGTTTACACGCTGCGTAACCTTGAAGACTCACAAGCTTTGGTTCCTGTACTGCAAGCGGGTCGCCGTATCATTTTAATTGGTGGCGGTGTGATTGGTCTGGAGTTGGCATCTTCTGCACGTTTCAAAGACTGTCAAGTAACAGTCATTGAAATGGGGCCAATGGTGATGGGGCGCTCATCACCACGTATTTTAAGTGAATTCTTGCTTGAGCAGCAGCAACTGGCTGGTGTCGATGTACGTCTGTCCACACAAATTGCAGATTGTAAGTTGGATGGTGAAGAAATTGTTGTCACCCTTGAGGGCGGCGAAGAACTTCGTGCTGACGCTGTGATTTACGGTATTGGTATTATTCCAAATGCGCAATTGGCTGTAGCAGCAGGTCTGGACGCAGATTTTGCAGTGCATGTGAATGAAAACTGTCAAACCTCAAACCCAGACATTTATGCTGCGGGCGATGTTGCTTCACAACTTCGTGAATGTGGTAACCATCGTCGTGTAGAAACTTGGGAAAATGCTAACTTGCAAGCAGGCATTTTTGCACGTCATGTTATGGGCGTGGCGCATCCTGTTGCAAATCCAGCTTGGTTCTGGACTGATCAGCTCGACATCAACTACCAGTTCGTTGGTGATATGTCGGCAGCAGAATGGCATGTACGGGGTGAGATGGATGCGACTAAACGCAGCGACTCCTCATTCGTACTGTTTGGTGTGACTGATGGCGTGATTGTAGGCGGGATTACTGTGAACGCTGCCAAAGACATGCGTCATCTGAAAAAGCTGATTAGCAAACAGGCCGTATTTGAAGCAGACAAGTATTTAGATGTGAGCCAAGACCTTCGCAAACTGGTGAAGTGATCTTGAGTAAATGAAACAGACCTGAGGCAACTTAGGTCTGTTTTTTATGTGCTTAAAAAAGTTAGATTTCATGTTGAGTCAAGTATGAACGCCAATACATCTCCGCTTGTTGTGACCGCCAGTATTTATGCGCTCTTGGTGCTGATCTGGGCCACTACGCCCTTGGCGATTGTTTGGAGTGTACAAGAAGTCCATCCGATGTGGGTGCTGATAATCCGCTACTTTGGTGCTTCTGTGATTGCGCTGTGTTTACTCAAATTGATGCGTGGCCCATTGCCTTTTGATAGCACTTCTATGAAAAGCTATTTGGCAGGAAGTCTGAACTTAATTGGTGCGCAACTATTTATCTATTTGGCAGCAAATTATTTAACTTCAGGTTTAATGGCGCTGATTTTTGGTTTCTCGCCATTGATTGCAGGCTTGATCGGTCATGTGATTCTACGTACACAAAAACTGATTGCGTTACAGTGGATTGGTATGGCAATTGCCATTTTAGGGCTAAGTTTTGTTTTTGCTGATTCTGCCGACAGCAAAGTGAACCCTTGGGGTGTGGTGCTCATGCTGATTAGCATGGTGTCTTATATCAGCTCAATTTTTTGGGTCAAACAAATCAATGCACCTTTAAGTCCTATGTCTCAGGCCACAGGTTCATTAATGGTTTCGGCACTGGGTTCATTGTTATTAATTCCTTTTATTTGGCAGCATGTTCCAACCGCCATGCCTGGGGTGAAAACCATGATTGGTTTTATCTTTACCATGATCATGTCATCTATTGTGGCAATGCTGTGCTATTTCTGGCTAATTCGCCGTTTAACTGCATCTACGGTTTCTTTAAGCAATGTGATGACGCCTATTATTGCGCTGATTCTGGGTGCAACGCTAAACAATGAACACATCAGCATGAATGCCTTTATTGGTATTGCTGTGGTGATGTTGGGTATTGTGATGTATTTCTGGAAAGAATGGCGCGAACAGTATTTCTGCAAAGGCTAATTTTGCAGTGCTGAGTTGTTGTCCGATACGACTTTTTTCTCAAAACAACAAAAACATAAAGGAAATTGCCCGCTTGATTTCGCTACTATGCGTGATAGAGTCAACACATGAACCAAAGCTGTGTTTATTTCTGAACAGATCAGGATTAAAAGCATCATGGCCGATGCGCTATATATTATTGGGCTTACATGAACAACGTGGAACAAAAGCATTTTCAACTGCCAACGGAAGCCTGTTGGTCACATACTTGGCGTAAACCCAAGCTACAGTTTTTGCCTTCAAATCATTATGATGGCACGCAGTTTTTTAATCCTGTGGCGTACCCTGAGGGGCGCAGCCAAACCGATTTGCTGAAATGGTTGCTAAAACGTAAATCGAACAGCTGGAAGGTCAATGCTCAACAAGAGGCACAACAGTTCTTTGCAACTCCGCGTGCGGTTCCACAATTACGCCCACAAGCCAGTTTGGATGATTGGCAAGTCTGGTTTGTAGGGCATGCCACTGTATTGATTCAAATCGGCCCCTATAACATATTGACTGATCCAGTCTGGGCTGAGCATGTGAGCCCCAAACAGGGTAGAGGGCCTAAACGAGCCTGTCCTGCGGGCATTGCATTGGAAGATTTACCCACCATTCATGCCGTGCTGCTTAGCCACAACCACTATGACCACATGGATTTAGCCACCTTAAAATGGTTGAACCATCAATTTGCCATGCCTATTTATACAGGTTTGGGCAATAGCTGGTATTTACCGCCAGACTTGCATGTGATTGAAATGGATTGGTGGCAGTCGGCTTTGTTTAAAGAGCTTAAAATTGTGTACACCCCTGCACAACATGGTTCGGGGCGTGGTGCACGTGATCAGAACATGGCGTTGTGGGGAGGTTTTTCCATTTTGCATGGGCAAGACCATTGTTTCTTTGCGGGGGATACAGGCTATTCTCCACATTTTAAGGAAATACAAACCCGTATTGGCGCACCACGTGTGGCACTTTTGCCTATTGGTTCTTATGAGCCACGTAATCTGATGCGTTATATGCACATGAACCCTGAAGATGCCTTTCAGGCCCATAAAGATTTACATTCCAAATGTTCTTTGGCCATTCATTACCGCACTTTTGAGTTGACCGATGAAGGGCGTGAGCAGCCTGAGGCAGATTTGCATCATGCTATGAAACGTTCATCTAAATTAATGAATCCGTTTTATTGTATTCGTGAAGGTAAGAAGTTGATTGTGTAGTCTTTAACAAGCCAAAAGTAGTTTTCTACTTGCTGAAAAGCGTTAGTTGCAAACGACGCAATAAAAAGCCCCTATCGAATAGGGGCTTTTTATGGGTTTATATTGTCCCGTCCTGAAATAAGTTTACACCTTAAGAGACTTATTTTATGGAACATAAACGAGAACAACGAGTTAAACGTA
>NZ_JAAZQY010000049.1:0-13221 GCF_012371315.1 Acinetobacter sp. A1 | reverse complement strand
GTCCGCGAGTAGTGAAAATTAAAGCACAAAAATATCCAAGAAAATGCCAGTCAATTTCTTAACTGACTGGCATTACTCGCAATAACCGTGTTTACACAAAGTCACTGCAAGACCTTTTGAGTGTTGTTAAGCGTTCAGTTACTTAAATTCCATTTTTTATTTGCATGAGCAAATCGAAGTTGCGTAGGCGTTTTTGCGTATCATAAATGTCACAAGTGAAAATGAACTCATCTACATCATACTTTGCCAATAAGTTTTCCAGTCCAGCTTTTACTGTTGCTACAGAGCCAATTTGCGCCATGCCATAAAAACTATCGACTGACATTTTTTCAGCAGGTGACCACAAACCATCCATGCTGTTTATAGGAGCTTTGAGTTTCAAACTCTGCCCACGAATTAAGCCCAATACCCGTTGATAGGAACTTGTGGCGAGATATTGTGCTTCTGCATCGCTGTCTGCAACTACAGTTGGTACACCCATAGACACATACGGGCGGTCTAAATATTCTGAGGGTTCAAAGTTGTCACGGTATAACTGAATTGCTTGACCAAGCATGCGTGGGGCAAAGTGTGAGGCAAATGAATAGGGCAATCCTAATTTTGCAGCCAGTTGTGCGCTAAATAAGCTTGAACCAAGTAACCAGACAGGAACGTGCGTGCCTTGACCAGGGGTGGCCACAATACGTTGTTGTGGTTCAGCATCTTTAAAATAATGAAGAATTTCGAGCACATCTTGTGGGAACTGGTCTTCAGTTTCCTGACGGCCACGACGCAGGGCACGCATAGTAACTTGATCTGTACCTGGTGCACGTCCCAAACCTAATTCAATACGATTTGGATATAAAGTTGCTAAAGTACCGAACTGTTCTGCCACAACTAAAGGCGCATGGTTAGGTAACATAATACCGCCTGAACCCAGTTTCAGGTGTCTGGTATTTGCTAATAAATAGCCTAAAAGTACTGCGGTTGCAGAGCTGGCAATGCCATCCATATTATGATGTTCAGCCAACCATAAACGGTCATAACCAAGTTGTTCTGCATGTTGTGCCAATTCGAGTGCGTGATGCAGTGAAAATTGAACTGATTGATCATCACGGACAGGTGCAAGTTCAAGAATGGCAAATTTTGTGTCTTGCAGGGAACGCATCATTTATTCCAGCTTGATAAAGAGAGTTTTATCATACGATGCATTGAGTGGATTGTATATCGATAATTTTCGATATAAGGGTGTTCAGTGCGCTAGATTTAGCGGATGTGTGTTTAAGCAGTGATTTAATATAGTGAGATTATTGTCTGTATAAGAAAAAGCACCCGAAGGTGCTTTTGCAATATTAAAGAGATTGTAGAGAGCGTGGCGGAGATGAATTAACAATTAACGACGTTTTCCATTTTTGTAATGACCTAAATGCAAGCCATTGTCTTTACTGTAACGGTTATTGTAACGCACATCATTATAACGATAGCCACGGCTGTCATAGCGTCGGTCGTAACGGTCATCATAGCGTTTGTTGTCATAGCGATCATCTCGACGGTCTTCGCTCACTTTTTTACCCAGTACAGCACCACCTGCAGAACCGAGTCCAGCGCCAACATAGCCACCCGTATTGCCTGCCATGTTGCGACCGACACTATAACCACCCGCACCACCTAGCGCTGCACCAATCATGGCACCGTTACGGTCACGTTTACTGGCAGAAGCCGCCGCACCACCTGCGCCACCAATTGCAGAGCCAATCATTGCACCTGTTTGTCCACCCATGTGCTGACCAATGGCTGCACCGACTGCACCACCAAGCGCAGAACTTGCAGCAACACGTGTGTCATTTGCATGTGCAGTTCCCATGATTAAGGCAGAACTCGCGATGACACCACTTAATAAAAAATAATTCAGTTTCATGAGGATGCTCCGTATCAATAACTTATGCGCTTGGGTATTTATATATGTAATTAATGTATAAAAGCTTGTAGAAAGAATCGTGAAGGCCAGATAGAACATGTTGTAAAGTTTGATAAATACACTGTAATTACCCCACATTATTTCTACATATTTCATCGCTTTTTGGTATTTATGATATTTCTAAACAGGATCAAAAAAGCACCGAGCTAATGTCGATGCTTTTAGGTGAATCATTAAGACTGATTCAGACGTATAAATTAACGTCGGTTACGTTTTTTCTTCCATTTACGTTCTTGGTAGCGGTCGTATTCTTTATCTTTTGAGATTTTATTCCCCAAAGCTGCACCACCGGCAGCACCGAGTGCCGAACCAATATATCCACCATTGGTTCCACCCATATTTTTACCTACGGTATAACCAGCGCCACCACCTAAAGCACCACCAATAGCAGATTCGGTACGATGACGTTTATTGCTCGCAACCGCAGCACCACCTGCACCACCGAGTGCAGCACCAATAGTTGCACCTGTTGTGCCGCCCATATTTTTACCAATAGCTGTACCTGCCACGCTGCCTAAAGCACTTGCAGCAGCTACACGTGTGGTATTGTCTGCGTAAACATTAGCACTAAGCATTGAACCTGCGGCTAAAGCTGCACTAAATAACATTGCATTAAGTTTCATGATTGCACTCCATGTCCATTTTCAGGACTTATTTTATGATCAATTTTGATGGGCTAAATCTATCAAAGAGTCTCTGTCAAAATGTGGAGAGTGCGCACGAGATTGGTGTGCTTTGGTGTGGCCTTTGTATAAGTTTGATTAAAATTGCTAAAAAAATGCGCAATCCTTGTATGAAGATTCAACAGTTTTACTGCAATGATGATTCTGGGTCGTCTTGTTTACAATGTGCTCGATAACTTAGGTGAGCTTTAATACCGTGCCACTGTGCTGTAATAATGATGTCATTTAGTGCTTAGAATCGGTAAACTATGCGCAATTTTTTATTTCGCTGTGCTGCGTGATGTATGCGACAGCCTTTGTATTGAGATTTTTTAAACAATGAAAGAATCGTTACGTTTACGATTAGACCAGCTCTCAGACCGACACGAAGAGCTCACGGCATTATTGGCCGATGTTGAAGTGATTTCCGATAATAAGCGTTTTCGTCAACTGTCACGCGAGCACAGTGATTTAGATGAAATTACCGCCGTATGGACACAATACAAACAAGCAGAAGCCGATATAGAAACTGCTGAAGCCATGTTGACTGATCCTGACTTTAAGGAAATGGCGCAAGAAGAAATTAAAGAGAATAAAGCACTGATTCAGCAACTTGAGTCAGATTTAAATATTTTAATGATTCCGAAAGACCCGAACGATGCTAACTCTGCTTATTTAGAGATTCGTGCAGGAACGGGTGGTGATGAAGCTGCAATTTTCTCAGGTGATTTATTCCGCATGTATAGCAAATATGCAGAAAGCCAAGGCTGGCGGATTGAAATTCTTTCTGAAAATGAAGGCGAACACGGTGGCTATAAAGAAGTCATTTGCTTGGTCAATGGCGATGGTGTTTATGGTCGTTTGAAGTTTGAAAGTGGTGCACACCGTGTACAACGTGTGCCTGCAACAGAATCACAAGGGCGTGTGCATACGTCTGCATGTACCGTGGCAATTCTGCCAGAGGTAGATGTTGATACCACGGTAGACATTAACCCTGCAGATTTGCGTATTGATACATACCGTGCTTCAGGCGCGGGTGGTCAGCACGTTAACAAAACTGATTCTGCGGTACGTATTACCCACATTCCAACAGGAACGGTGGTGGAATGTCAGGAAGAGCGTTCGCAACATAAGAATAAGGCCAAGGCCATGGCATTGTTGGCATCTCGTTTGGAAAATGCCAAACGTGCTGCGGCAGATGCGGCAACCTCAGAAATGCGTCGTGACTTGGTCGGTTCGGGAGATCGTTCTGAACGTATCCGTACCTATAACTATCCGCAAGGGCGTATGACAGACCACCGCATTAACCTGACTTTATATAAGTTAGATGCGGTTATGGAAGGTGATTTAACCGAGTTGCTAGACAGTCTGCATCGTGAATATCAGGCAGATCAGTTGGCTATGCTTGCCCAGCAAAACGGTGGCTAATGAATATTGCACAAGCCTTGGCACTACGTGGTGAAGCCGATAGCTACGAGCGTCAGGAAAATATCTGGTTGCTTGAGCATTTTTTAGGGCTGAGTGCACTTGAATTAAAGTATCGTGCAAGTCAGGAATTAACATCAGCAGAAGAGCAGGCCTATACGCAGGCCTTAGCGCGTATTGCTGCAGGCGAACCTTTGGCTTATATCACGGGTTCTCAGCCATTTTGGACTTTAGATTTAAAAGTTACGCCTGATACTTTGGTGCCACGTCCTGATACCGAGGTTTTGGTTGAAACCGTACTCTCTTTGTCATTACAAAGTAATGCTATGGTAGTGGATTTAGGTACGGGCACAGGCGCTATTGCGTTGGCTTTAGCTTCTGAGCGTCCAAATTGGCAAATCACCGCAACAGATATTTACCCGCCAACGCTTGCAGTTGCGAAAGAAAATGCTATAAAGCATGGTTTGAATGAGGTGCAATTTGCATGTGGTGCATGGTTTGACGCACTGGGCTTAGAAGCTGAACCAAGGTTGGATCTAATTGTATCTAATCCACCGTATATAGATGCCCATGATGAGCACATGCCTGCATTAGCAGCAGAACCAGAACGTGCTTTGGTTGCGGCAGATCAGGGCTTGGCAGATATTGTGCAGATTATCTCGCAAGGCAAATATTGGTTAAAACAGCAAGGCTGGATGGCCCTTGAGCATGGCTATGACCAAGCTTTAGCAGTGCAGGAAATTTTTGCAGAGCACGGTTTTTCTGAAATACGCACAGTCAAAGATTATGCAGGCAATGATCGGGTGACTTTGGCGCGTTTGATGTAATGCTTTGGGTCTATACGCTTAATTTAACTTAACTTACCAAGATGTGGCTGAATCGCAGGTGGCAGTTCTTCGCCAAGTGAACTCAGCATTTCACGCTCAATCAAACGCACCATAGAATTCAATGGCAAATCATTGTCTTGTAGCCCAAAAGGTTCTTCAAGTTGCTCACTTAGAGCATCCAGACCTAAAAACAGATAAGCAATTAATCCGACTAAAATTGGTGTCCAAATACCTAAACTGGCTTTTAGGCTAAACGGTAAAATAAAGCAGAAGCAGTACACAGTACGGTGTAGCAAGACCGAATAAGAAAAAGGCAAAGGCGTACTTAAAATACGATCACAACCCGCCTGTACATTGCCCAATTCTACAATGTGCTGATTCAGCCCTTGGTAAATAATGTCTGATATTTCTCTAGTTTTTAGGGCAATCACTAAATCTTTTTGAATACTTTCTAAAATATATTGTGAAGCATTGATATGTTGAAATAACGCCTGATAATCGTTTGTGGTCAACTGCACTTTGTTTTCATAAAATTCAATCGGTTGGTTTTGACTACGTAAACGGTCACGTAATAAATTGCTAAAGAGCATTACCCGATACATCAAGACTTGTCGATGATGTTCAGACAGAACATGCGAGTCACGAGAAATATGCCGTGATGTGGCAATTAAAGTTCCCCATAGTTTGCGTCCTTCCCACCAGCGTTCATAACAGGCTGTATTTCTAAAACTTAAGAAAATAGACAAGATAATTCCGAAAATGGTAAAGCCAATTGCGGGAACGCTCGGTGCTTGAAAAAAGTGCTGCGAGGATAAATAAACCAAGACCGTAGAAAGAAATACCACAATTGCAAGCGCAGGTAAGACGGTGGGTAAAATTGTACCGTACCATGCAAAAAGTAGAGTAAAACTATTGTTTTTATTGCGAATAATCATCTTAAAGCAATCCTGTAAGCTGTTGCTAGTGTTCCATAGACAAATAGCGCTTGGCAAGTCGCTTTAGGTATTGCAGTGATGGTTTTTCCTGTGAATCAAAGCTATGAGAATATCTACTCATGCACTGCTGCTTTATAGATTGTAAAAGTGCAGTGTAGTTAGGCAGTCAGTCAACGACGAAAACAAAAAAAGTGATGCCTGATTTCAGATATCACTTTCGGATTTACTGATGCAATGTGTAAACTTAAATTTTAGTTAACACTTTAAGCTTAAGTCTTTGCCACATTTACATAGGATAGTCTTGTAAGCAATCCGACACTTCGACTTGGGTCAAACTATCAGTTTCTAAAGCCAAACACAGTGCGACAATTTTTGCAGTATCGCTTAAGTGTTCTTCTTTCAGTGCTAAACCTGCCTGTAAAGCGTGTAAATCTTCTTGGCAAATATCTAACGCAGCAGCAGCTTGCATTGCATCTTCACGTTTAAAGAATGCAGAAATTGCTGTGCGTAATTGCTCTTCTGAGGTATTCAGAATACTTTGATTCAGTAATTCATCTAATTGGTCAGAAGCTTGGTTGAGAGAGTGAGTGAAATTTTGAACTACATTTTGTTCAAGTACATCGACCATCTTAAGCATGGGGGACCTCCAGAGATGTTGGTACATTTAAATATTACAGGGGGAGTATTACAGCCAAATTGCATAAAATTTATGCTTTAAATTGATTGAAAAGTAAACTAAATACTGGGCTTTGGCAATGCCGTGCCGATGAACGATCAGTTCAATTGGGTGTTGTAATATAAGTGCTTGTATCTTTAGTTGAAAATTAAATAATAGGCTTAATGCAATATAATTACTTGATAAGTCACTTAATAAAGTGCTTGCTTATGTGTTTTCAGTATATTGCCGATATGCACCTGGGTTTAAACCTGTCCACTTTTTAAAAGCACGATGAAACGCACTTGGATCGTGAAAATTTAGCTGGTCGCTAATTTCTTGTAAGGATTGCTGAGTTTTGCTGAGTAGTTCGATTGCAGTATCACGACGGACTTCATTTTTTAATTGTTGATAACTGGTGCCTTCTTGTTTTAAACGCCGCTGAAAAGTTGCTTCAGACATATTGAAATGTTGTGTAAGTTCACTTAACTCAAGCCATTGGCTTGGAGGAAGTTTGACCAATTGTTTACGGATTTGATGACTTAGTGCATGCGGGTTTTTATAACGTACTAAAAGGTTATAAGGCGTTTGCTTTAAAAAACGTTTCCAGCTTTTTTCATCTTGCTTAATTTTTAGTGCGAGATGTTGTGCTTCAAAATAAATTTTATTGTCTGTACAGGTGTATTCAATTTGATCACAAAAACGGATGCGGTAGTCAGTATCATCCACAGGGGCATTGCATTTAAGTTGCATGTTTAAAATAGCAATACGTTGCCCAGTCAGCCAACACATCAGGCTGTGAATGAGCATTAAATAGGTGGCATAACTAAACATCGGTTTCACTTGATCTTTATCATGAATGATCAAGATGGCGTAATCATTTTCAATACGTAACTCACCGACAAAATCGTCCAGTACTAAATTTAAAAAAACGAGCATATCTTGCAAAGCGAGTTGTAAGTGATCGGCTTGATACACCCATTTAGATAAAAGCTGATAGCTGCCACGACGTAAAGCATGGCTGTCCATACCAAAAAACTCATCATTCATTGCATCTGCAAGTGCAATCCATAATTGACCAAATTGTAGAATGGAAACACGTGCTTTGTTGGAGTCCAGCAATTCCTGTGGAATACCCGCAGTTTCTAATATGGCGGCGGTGTCTACAGTATGTTGTTGTGCAGCAGCCAAAGCTTCGTGTACCAAAGCAATTGAAATTGTATCTTTACTGTAGGTGAGTGGAGCGGCTTTCATGTGGCAGTCAAGGTATCCATTTACAAGTTGGCTGTCCAAAGACATCATGGAGGATGCAGGGTTTGGAAATTGTACTCTAGCCAGAGTGTGATTAATCTGCATCTTAAGTTGTAGAACTGTAGAAATTTATAAGGAAAATAATATGAAAATTCAAGGAAAAGTCTGTGTGGTCACGGGTGGTGCATCTGGTCTGGGTGCAGCTACGGCACAATACTTGGTCTCGCAGGGTGCTCGCGTGATTATGGTCGATATGAATCAGGAGCTTGGGCAGCAGCTACAACAGCAATTGGGTAGCCAGTCTGAGTTTTTGGCTGTAGATGTAACCGATGAAAACCAAGTACAGCAGCTTTTTAGCCATATTGAGCAAAAATATGGTCAGTTAAATGGCTTGGTGAATTGTGCGGGAATTGCACCTTCTGCCAAAGTTTTAGGGCGTGATGGTTTGCATGATTTGGCGATGTTCCAGAAAGTTTTGAATATCAATGTCACGGGCAGTTTTAATATGATTCGTTTCGCTGCACAGTTGATGGCGAAATATGACTTGCAAGCAAACGAAGAAGAGCGCGGTGTAATTGTGAATACAGCATCAGTTGCTGCATTTGATGGGCAAATTGGCCAAAGTGCTTATTCTGCTTCTAAGGGCGCAATTGTAGGAATGACGCTACCTTTAGCACGTGAATTCGCACGTGAAGCCATTCGGGTGATGACTATTGCCCCAGGCATTATGGAAACACCAATGCTCAAAGCTTTTCCGCAGCATGTGCAAGATGCTTTGGGGCAAATGGTGCCATTTCCACCACGTTTGGCAAAACCGGAAGAGTTTGCACAGTTAGTCGGTCACATTTTTGAAAATGGCTATTTGAATGGCGAAGTAATTCGTTTAGATGGTGCGATTCGTATGCAGCCGAAATAAGCTGCATCATAAAATAGCCTAAGTAAGCACAAGCAAAGCAACCGAAAAATCATCGCAATATAGAACAAGGATGTTGCGTACATTCCCTGACTGAACAACATAAATAGAGACAGAGAGCCAATATGATTTTAAGCCATGAACAAAAAATGATTCAGGATATGCTGCGGAGTTATGCCCAGGAAAAGCTGAAACCTACTGCAGCCGCACGTGATAAAACTGCCGAATTTCCAGCACAGGAATTAAAGGAACTCGGTGCGTTGGGTGCATTGGGTATGACTGTTTCAGAAGAATGGGGCGGCGCAGGTTTGGATTATGTGTCGTTGGTTTTAGCCTTGGAAGAAATTGCCGCAGGCGATGGTGCGATTTCAACGATTGTTAGTGTACAGAACTCATTACCTTGTGGGATCACTCAACGCTACGGCACGGAAGCACAAAAACAGAAATATCTAAGCAAATTGGCTACAGGTGAATGGTTGGGCTGTTTTTGTTTAACCGAGCCGCAAGTCGGTTCAGATGCCAGCGCCATTGAATGTAAAGCAGAAAAGGATGGTGATAGTTGGGTTTTAAATGGTACCAAACAATTTATTACCACAGGTAAATATGCCGATGTCGCTTTGGTTTTCGCTGTTACAGACAAAACTGCAGGTAAAAAAGGTATTTCCTGCTTTTTAGTGCCGACGAATACCCCTGGATATATTGTGGCGCGTTTAGAAGACAAAATGGGGCAGCATTGTTCAGATACTGCCACAATTGTTTTGGATAACTGCCGTATTCCTGCCGAAAACTTGCTAGGGCAAGAAGGTGAAGGTTACAAGATTGCATTGTCAAATTTGGAGTCAGGCCGCATTGGTATTGCAGCACAATCGGTTGGCATGGCGCGTGCAGCTTTAGAGGCTGCAGTGGATTATGCCAATGAACGTAAAGCCTTTGGTGTTGAAATTGTGCAACATCAAGCGGTGGCATTTCGTCTAGCCGATATGGCGACTCAAATCGAAGCTGCACGACAACTTATTTTACATGCTGCAAGCCTGAAAGATGCAGGTTTACCATGCTTGAAAGAAGCCTCTATGGCTAAACTCTTTGCTTCGACCATGGCTGAGCGTGTCTGTTCAGATGCGATTCAAATTCATGGTGGCTATGGCTATGTCTCTGATTTTCCAGTTGAACGTATTTATCGTGATGTACGTGTCAGTCAAATTTACGAAGGGGCATCAGACATTCAGCGTTTAGTCATTGCACGTGAAGTGACCAAGCGCTAATGCACTGACAAATATTCGCTGTATCTCATTTTATTGAATGTTCAAATCTAGCATGCAGGTTGAGGTGAGTGGAAATTGAGCTATCACCTGAATCATGTTTAGCTAAAGCAAGATAATCAACGGAATCCGTTGATTAGTATTTAAGAATTTGGCATGCAGTAGCCACGACATGCCATAAATTTTAATACAGACCTAATTCACTCTAGATTTAAATTTTTTAAAACGGTTAAAACAACAAAATACATTGCTGCAAAAGAATTGCAGATGAATCAGTACAAGACGGAGCTTCACATAATGAAAACTTTGCAAGATGCATATCAGGCTTTTGACCTAGAACGGCTCATTCAAACAGAATTGGTGGGTACACCTACGGCTATAAATGCTTATGAAGAATGTTGCGGGCGCTATATAGGTGCTCAGCGCACTGCTTTAATCTGGGAAGGCAAACATGGTGAATCTGTAACATGGACATTTGATC
Source organism: Acinetobacter sp. A1 (assembly GCF_012371315.1). Taxonomy (NCBI): domain Bacteria; kingdom Pseudomonadati; phylum Pseudomonadota; class Gammaproteobacteria; order Moraxellales; family Moraxellaceae; genus Acinetobacter; species Acinetobacter sp. A1. The sequence continues at coordinate 2,856 of NZ_JAAZQY010000049.1, read as the reverse complement.
AGCTCGCAGAAGCATCAGGTAAACTGGCCAACTATTTTGTCAAAATTGGTCTAAAAGCAGGCGATTGTATTGCGGGTTTACTGCCGCGTACTGCAGAGCTACTCATTACAATTTTAGCCACTTGGCGCATTGGTGCGGTGTATCAACCCTTGTTTACCGCATTTGAGTCTAAGGCCATTGAGCATCGGATTCTGACAGCCAAAACACAGTTAATTGTAACCAACAGCGAACAGCGTCCTAAATTAGATTTACTGAATGATGTAGGTATTTTAACCGTTGATGCGAATGCCACAGCCAATAATACTGATGCTGATTTTTGGCAAGTCTTAAATGCACAAAATAGCCATTTTGAAACAGTATATCGTAGTTTTGATGATGACTTTTTAATGATGTTTACTTCGGGCACGACTGGTTTAGCCAAGTCGGTGCCTGTGCCTTTAAAAGCAATTTTGGCCTTTAAGGGGTATATGCAGTTTGCGGTAGATTTACGTGTAGAGGATTCATTCTGGAATTTGGCAGATCCAGGTTGGGCCTATGGTTTGTACTATGGCATTACTGGGCCACTAAGTTTGGGGCACAGTATTATTATGGATGAGCGCCCATTTAGTGTCGATCATGCATTAGAGATTATCCGTAAATATCGGGTAAGCAACTTAACAGGTTCACCAACGGCATTTAGAATGTTCTTTGGTTTTAAAGAAAAATTTGATGCAGAAATAAAAAATCATTTGCGTGTGGTCAGCAGCGCAGGTGAACCACTCACACCCGAAGTGATTCATTGGTTTAATCATGAATTAAACGTCAATATTTATGACCAATATGGGCAAACTGAACTGGGCATGGTAATCGCGAATCATCACGCATTGGAACATCATAAAAAAATTGGTTCTGCAGGATACGCTATTCCAGGGCATCGTTTTGCAGTCTTGAATGCTGAGCATCAGGAAGTAGCATGCGGTGAAATTGGTACTTTGGCCTTAGATGAATCGCAATCGCCGTTAATGTGGTTTAAAGGCTACGAAGGACATGATCGTAAATCATTTGTCGGACAGTATTATCTCACGGGTGATACTGTGCGTTTAAATGAATTTGGCGGCATTGATTTTATAGGTCGTGCAGACGATGTCATTACAACATCGGGTTATCGGGTAGGGCCTTTTGATGTAGAAAGTACTTTACTTGAATGTGAAGAAGTACTTGAATCTGCAGTGATTGGTAAGCCAGACCTAGAACGTACAGAAATCGTAAAAGCATTTGTGGTGCTAAAAAATCAATATCAAGCCAGTAGTGCCTTGCAGGAAAAGTTACAGCAATATGTTCGTTCACGTTTATCGAAACATGCCTATCCTAAAGAAATAGAATTTGTAAATGGTTTGCCTAAAACATCGAGTGGGAAAATTCAGCGTAATTTACTGAAACAACAGGAAATTGCCAAACAAACGGCTTTGAAAAAAGTAAGTTAAATTGGGTATATAGTTTTAAAGTACTCTTAAATCAAAAACGCCAATCATTTAGATTGGCGTTTTGTTGTTATATGCACTTAAATGGTTATTGCAAGCGTCGTGTATCTTGAACAAAGCTGCGTGAGCTTAGGTAAACAAACACTGCTGTAAAGAATAATGCCACAGGAATTACAAACAACGCATTGTGTAGACCAACAGCTTTAAAGTGTTCTGTCATTACCGCACTGCCTGAAGCTAGCATTGCTGCTTGTGAAAAATGATCTGACAATGCCCCAACCACGATTGGGCCAAACGCACCGCCTAAAATATACATGCAGGCAAAATACACAGCCATTGCAGTCGCACGTAAATTGGGCTCGACTACATCCTGAATGGCAGGGTAAACCGTAGTGTAGTAGTTATAAGAAGCCAACCAGCCCAAACTGAGCAGAATAACCACAGCTGTTAGAGAATCGTTACCCAAATACAGTGCGATACCAATAAATATTGCAGAAATAAACAAGCAAATCGCACCAAAAACCAAACGGCCACGGGCAAAGCGTTGATGAATCTTATCTGCAATGACACCGCCTAGCGTTAGACCAATTAAACCTGTAATCCCAACAATACAGCCTGTGATAACAGCAGATTGTGTCAAACTCAAGCCAAAATAGCGTTGAAACAGTGGTACAAAGAAGGAGTTACCTGCATACACGGCAAAGTTCACGCTTAAGCCTGACAGAATAATCCAACGTAGGGTTTTAATTTTTAAAAGCGTGCGAATCGGGTTTTGAACAGTCTTTGCCGTGTAGTTTTCACCTTCGCTTGCACCACGTGGTGGTTCTTTCATTTTAAAGAAGAACACCCCAGCCAATAATTTTTTTACGTGAACCTTTGTCGGCCAAGCGTCCAAAAGGCAAACCTGCAATTGCATATACCAAAGTGAATGATGCAGCTACAAAGCCCAGTTGTAAGTCGCTTAAATTAAATTCAAAGCGTAACGGCTCAATAATAGTGGCAGGAATGGTACGGTCAAAAAAGTTCAGCATATTAGCTAAAAATAGCAACAGCAGAATTTTCCACTTGTTGTAGGTCACTGCATCGGCAGGGTTAGGCGACACGGCTTTGACCGTGTCGATAAAACTTTCCTTAGTCATGTCATCACATCCTTTTGATGTTGTTTTACTGATGTTGGTTGTATCGCAGCACAGGCTTGAGCGACGAAATTTGTCTTGGATTATGTTGTGTCGTTGTTATGCGTATGCACACAGTCATGTTTATTATTTTGGGTGAAAATGAATAATATAATTTATTGTTTTCACAGTTATATTTTCTATCTATAACTAAAAATATAGACAAATATTTGCATAAGTGCTCATTTTGTCTATGTCGATTCAGTAGTGGCAAGGTGGGT
>NZ_JAAZQY010000048.1:0-14048 GCF_012371315.1 Acinetobacter sp. A1 | reverse complement strand
CATTTAAATCTCTAATAAATACCCACCTTGCCACTACTGAATCGACATAGACAAAATGAGCACTTATGCAAATATTTATCTATATTTTTAGTTATAGTTAATTACTCTTCTGGATACTCAAAGCGATAGCCTACACCATACACTGCTTGAATCCATTCATGCCGATTACCTGTTTCGGCAGCGTCAGAAATTTTACGGCGTAAGTTTTTAATGTGGCTATCAATCACACGGTCAGCCACTTCAAAACTGTCAGGGTTAATATGATCTAGCAATTGCGCTCTTGAATACACCTGCCCCACATGCTCTAAAAACAATTCCAATAAACGAAATTCGGTCGGGGTCAAATTCAAGGTTTTTTGCTGATACCAAATACGCTGCTGCGCTTTATCCATGCGGAATAAATCATTACTTTCAGGCTCAACTTTGCGTTCTAAGCGACGCAAAACCGCTTGCACGCGCGCGACCAATTCTTTTGGACTAAAAGGCTTACAAACATAATCGTCTGCCCCCATGTTTAAACCCAGCACCCGATCAATTTCTTCTGTTCGGGCGGTGACCATAATAATTGGCACATCGGACTGTTCACGTACTTTGCGGCAAATGGTCAGGCCGTCCATGCGTGGTACCATCAAATCCAAAATCATCAGGCTTGGTTTACGCTGCAAAAAGCTGTCATAAGCTTCTTGCCCATCATGAAACATACTGACTTCAAAACCAGCAGCTTCTAAATAATCTCGTACCAATTGGGCCAGTTCAATTTCATCTTCAACCAGTAAGATATGTTTCATGCACGATTCCTTAAAGTCCATTAAGATTTGATTTTTGGAAAACTTAATTTGCAGCGTAAACCACCCAACGGTGAATGAGCAAAACTTAACTCTCCGCCTAATGCTTTGGCAATTTTGACCGATAAGGCCAAACCTAAACCTGTACCACCTGTCGCCCGAGTGCGTGAATCATCGGCACGATAAAAACGTTCACCCAAACGCGCCAATTGTTCATCACTTAGGCCAAACGGGCTGTCATCTACATACACGGTCCACTCGGTTGCGCTTTGACTGGTGTGAATATGCACCTGCCCACCTGCTTCGGTATAGCGAATACTGTTACTCAATAAGTTGAGCATAATTTGTTTAAAACGGTCTATATCTAATTGTAATTGCGTGCCTTCGCCAGACACGATCAAGTCCAATTGCGCCTGCTCAAATTTCGGCTTAAAGCTTTCAATTTCCTGTTCAATCACTTGCCAAGGATCAATGCTTGCAAAATAGCACTTCAATTGCATGGCTTCAGCTTGCGCCAAGTCCGACAAATCCTGCGTCAGTTTTTTCAGGCTATTGACCTGATGCATCATGGCAGCCAAATGCTCTGGCGTAGCTTTGCGGATACCATCTTGCATGGCTTCAATTTGTGCCTGCAACACCGCCAATGGGGTTTTCAATTCATGCGAAGTATCTGCCACCCACTGACGGCGTGAGTTTTCATGTTGGTCTAAAATCACTGCCAAATGGTTCAGTTCTGTCGATAAATCACCCAATTCATCATTACGCTTGACCGTGACCTGATGCTGATAATGACCTTTGGTCAATTCACGTGTGCCATTTAATAAGCGCTGAATTGGCTTTTTAAAATAGGTCGCTAACAATAAGGCAGCAATCAAACTGGCCAAAATACTTAAGGCATAAACCAATAATAAATAACGAGTTTGCTTACTAAAGAAGTTAATACTTAACGCATCTTCCTGCTCAAGCACAGGTTTTAACCCCAAATAGCCCACGATTTTTTCACCAACCATAATTGGACGATAGGAAATCTGAGTTTCCGCAGGCTCACCCACAACAAACTGACGCTGCGCATCATATAAAGATAAACGTGAACTCAACCCCAAACGGTCAGGCATCGAAATAAACTGTTTTTTACCCGAAGCGTCTGTTGTATTGTTCTGCCCTTCGTTTTTACGATCTGAACGGAATGCATTTTGATTGGCGCTTAAAGGAAATACTAACCCCTCAAAAGGCTGAAACTGCGAAGGTAAATTTAGCTCTAACCAACGTAACTCTTCTGCATTGGCTTGACGCTTCATTGGGTCCGGCTCAACCACACTCGGATTTACATTGGCTAAGCTATGTTCCTGAAAATAGCGCTGCTGCAAGGCAATATCATACTGACGACGCAACCACCAACGCGATAAACGGTCATAATCATCGGGTGCGGCTTCGCCTTCTATTTGTAAAATTTGCGCCTGAATGGCATTGCCCCAGTCATGGTACACCGCATACACTTCTGCCAAGTTTTGGATGACCAAATCCAGCTTCTGCATTTCTACGTCGGCCACGTATTTACTGAAGTTACGCTGCATATTGACATGCAATACCCCCAAACTAACCGTGGTGATTAGCAAGGTCGTCAGTAGCACTGTTAAAAACAGGCGTAAGGCGATGGGAATGCGGCGAATTTTCAATAGAACAGTCTCAGAATTTTTTCTTCATTTTGAGCATTGTAACCAACAGCGCTTCAAAAAACTCTCCATTGTTTCTTCATCTTTATTATTTAATCTTAACTTAAGCAAAGTCGGATTCCAGTTAAGGAGATGTAAGATGAAACAGATGACAAAAATCGCGTTACTTGGGGCGAGTGTTTTGGGGATGGGTGCTTTAACGGCTTGTCAAACCAGCAATGACTTAACGGATCGACAACAGACACGTATGATGAAGCATCATGCTGTAGCCGACTCACGTTTTAGCCCAGAACAACGTGAACAGTATCGTGCGAAGCGCGCAGAACACCGTGCTTTCCGTAGCCAGATGCAACAAGCATGTGACAATAAGGCAGCAGGTACAAAGCTGCAACTCAAACTCGGCGAAAAAACAGTTTCGGGCACCTGTACTATGCGCTTTCAGCCAGACCGTCAATCGTTTAAACAACAACGTCAATATATGATGAAACAGCATCAAGCTATGCATGCCAATATGCAGCGCCCGCAACGTGGTGAAGTACTGACCGATGCACAACGTGCTGAAATGACCAAACAGTACGATCAACGATTGGCACAGCGTCAAGCTCATCAACAAGCAATGCGCACAGCTTGTGAAGGTAAAACCCATGGTCAAAAAGTTCAGGTTAAACTAGGCGACCAACAACTCAATGGTCAATGTTTAGTACGTTTTCAGCCAAATCAGCCTATTCAACCTTTAAAAATCAAGCAATCTGCATCACGTTAAACAATCGTACCAGTCAAATTCACACTGTTTTAAAGGCGCTCATTGAGCGCCTTTTTATTGATCTTTTTATCCACTGCACTCAGACATGTCTCTTTACGCTTTTTGACTATTTGTGTCATTTCAAACTCAGTAAAACTGTTTACACTCAAACAACTTAGCCATTTCAAGATAAAAATCTTTGACTTTGCAGTCACTAAGAAATGCTATTTAGATGCTTGTACCGAATTAGAAGATGTTGCACGATTACAACCATTCCAACAGGTCATGTCTGAGAAGGCATGCTTTGAAATCCATTTAAAATATAACGCTGGTCAAACCAGTATTGAGGAAACCGATATGCCACAATACAAAGCGCCTTTACGTGATATGCAATTCGTTTTGCATGAATTATTAAATGCTGAAGAACACTATGCAAAATTACCTGCATTCCAAGAAAACGTAAGCCGTGAATTGGTTGACCAATATTTGGAAGCTGCAGCAGATTTCTGTGAAAATGAATTATCTCCATTGAACCAAGTGGGCGACCGTGAAGGTTGTACTTGGAATGATGGCGTGGTGACCACACCAACAGGCTTTAAAGAAGCGTATCAAAAATATATCGAACTGGGCTTCCCTTCGCTTTCTGCAGAAGAACAATACGGCGGTCAAGGCTTACCAAACTCTTTAGGTATTACCATTTCAGAAATGGTGGGTACAGCGAACTGGTCATGGGGCATGTACCCTGGTCTTTCTCATGGTGCGGTACGTACCTTAGAACACCACGGTTCACAAGAACAAAAAGATGCTTATTTGCCAAAATTAGTATCGGGTGAGTGGACGGGCACCATGTGCTTAACCGAATCTCACGCAGGTTCTGACTTGGGTATTATCCGTACCAAAGCTGAGCCACAAGCAGACGGTAGCTATGCAATCTCTGGCGAGAAAATCTTTATCTCTGCTGGCGAACACGACATGGCAGAGAATATCGTACACATCGTATTGGCACGCTTACCAGGCGCACCTAAAGGGACTAAAGGTATTTCTTTGTTCATCGTACCTAAGTTCAACCTCAATGCAGATGGTTCTGTAGGCGAGCGTAATGGTGTACGTTGTGGCTCAATCGAACACAAAATGGGGATCCATGGTAATGCAACTTGCGTCATCAACTTTGATAACGCTAAAGGTTTCTTGATTGGCCCTGAAAACCGTGGTCTAAACTGTATGTTCACGTTCATGAACACTGCACGTATTGGTACAGCGGTACAAGGTCTTGCAGCATCTGAAGGTTCTTTCCAAGGTGCATTGACTTATGCCAAAGACCGTTTGGCAATGCGTTCACTTTCTGGCCCAAAAGCGCCTGAAAAAGAAGCAGACCCAATTATTGTGCATCCAGCTGTACGCAACATGCTTTTAACTCAAAAAGCGTATGCTGAAGGTGGTCGTGCGTTGGTGTACTTGCTTGCACAACATGCAGACATCGTTGAACAAGGTGCAACTGAAGAAGAGCGTAAATTCTCTGACAACATCTTGTCTTTACTGACTCCAATTGCAAAAGCATTCTTAACTGAAACAGGTTCTGAATCTGCAAAACACGGTGTTCAAGTCTTTGGTGGTCATGGCTTCATTTCTGAGCATGGCATGGAACAAATTGTGCGTGACACACGTATTTCTTGCTTGTACGAAGGTACAACTGAAATCCAGTCTATTGACTTGTTAGGCCGTAAAGTATTGGGTACACAAGGTGCAATGTTGAAAGACTTCACCAAAATTATTCACAAATTTGCAGAAGCCAACAAAGACAACGCTGCGATGCAAGAATTTGTTGAACCGCTTGCGGCACTTAACAAAGAATGGGGCGACTTGACCATGCAACTTGGTATGCGTGCAATGCAAAACCCTGAAGAAGTTGGTGCTGCGGCAGTAGACTACCTCTACTTCTCTGGTTATGTAACGCTTGCTTACCTATGGGCTCGTATGGCTTTGGTTGCACAAGAAGCACTAGCTGCAGGTACAACCGATGTAGACTTCTACAATGCTAAAGTAACTACAGCACGTTTCTACTTCAAAAAAATCTTGCCACGTGTTCGTTCACACGTTGATGTGATTGCAACAGGTGTAGAGCCTTTACTTGCATTAGATGCTGAACACTTTGCTTTCTAAGCTAAATATTGAGAATATTTAACTAGATATTCAAAATGTTGTACTCTTGAGTACAGAAATTGAGAAAGGACGGTCATAGCATTGGCAGTCCTTTTTCTTTATAAATAAAGCATTCTTTCGTTTGAGCCACCTACAACATTCATAATTGTAGATTACACTGAACTCAGCGAATCAAGATTCAAACAATAAACAGGTGAAACCACATGCCAATTTATAATGCTCCTCTTGCCGATATGAAATTCATCTTAAATGATGTTTTTAATGCAGAACAATTCTGGCAAAACAATGAAAATTTAGCTCACCTAGATGCTGCAACGGCCGAAGCAATTTTGGAAGAAATGGCAAAGTTTGCCCAAAACGTGACCCTGCCTATTAACCGTAGTGGTGATGAAGAAGGCGCAACGTACAACAATGGTGAAGTGACTACCCCTGCTGGCTTTAAAGAAGCATTTAAACAATATGCCGAAGGCGGTTGGATTGGTTTGGGCGCAGATGAAGAATGGGGCGGTCAGGGCATGCCAAAAATGCTGACTGTTTTGTCAGATGAAATGCTATTTGCTACTAACCCATCATTTATGTTGTATCCATTGCTGTCTGTAGGCGCAGGTATGGCTTTAAACAGCTATGCATCACAAGAGCAAAAAGAAACCTATTTACCTAAAATTTACTCAGGTGAATGGTCAGGTACCATGTGTTTAACTGAGCCACATGCAGGTACTGACTTGGGTATTATTAAAACCAAAGCTGAACCAAATGCAGATGGTACTTACAACATCACTGGTACCAAAATCTTTATTACAGGTGGTGACCACGACCTTGCTGAAAACATCATTCACTTGGTTTTGGCTAAAACACCAGATGCTCCTGCAGGTTCACGTGGTATTTCTTTATTCATCGTACCGAAATTCTTGGTCAATGAAGATGGTTCATTAGGTGAACGCAACCCAGTAGGCCCAGGTTCAATTGAACACAAAATGGGGATCAAAGCCTCTGCAACTTGTGTGATGAACTTTGATGGTGCCAAAGGCTACTTAGTGGGTAAAGAAAATGAAGGCTTAGCAGCCATGTTCGTCATGATGAACTACGAACGTCTGTCTATGGGTATTCAAGGCTTAGGTGCATCTGAGTTTGCCTATCAAAATGCTGCACAATATGCGACTGACCGTATTCAGGGTCGCAGTGCATCAGGCGTTAAGTCACCGAACAAAGCGGCTGACAGCATTTTGGTGCATGGTGATGTGCGTCGTATGCTATTAAATGCGCGTGCCAATAACGAAGCATCTCGTGCATTTGCAGTCTATGTAGGTCAACAGCTCGATATCACTAAATTCTCTACCGATGCAGAAGCGGTGCAGAAAGCCAATAACCGTGTTGCCCTGCTCACCCCAATTGCAAAAGCCTATTTAACCGATACCGCATTCCAAGCGACTTTGGATGCTCAAATGTGCTTCGGTGGCCATGGTTATATCCGCGAATGGGGCATGGAGCAATGTGTACGTGATTTACGTATTGCCCAAATTTATGAAGGCACCAACGGCGTACAATCACAAGACTTGATTGGTCGTAAAACCATTAAATGCAATGGTGAATTTATTGCAGAATACATTGCAGAAATCCGTGATTTTGCCAATGGTTTAGATGCAGACCTGAACTTCATTAAAGATGCAACTTTGGATGCAGCGACCGAAGTCGAATCAGTTACTCAATACATTCTTAATGCAGCCAAAGAAAATGTAGACTTCCCAAATGCAGCAGCAGTAGATTATTTGCATGCAGTAGGTTTGCTCAGCTTTGCTTATATGTTCGCGCGCATTGCCAATGCCGCTAAGCAAAAAGATGGCGAGTTCTATCAAAACAAATTGTCATTGGCACTCTACTTTGTACAACGTGTTTTACCAGAACTTGCATTACGCATTACCAAAGTAAAAGCGGGTGCAGAAGTGATTATGGACTTCAGCGAAGATTACTTCACTAATCAAGCTTAACTCGATTACCTCTAAAAAACGCCTGCATTGTCAGGCGTTTTTTATACCTCTTATTTTTACTATGTTTACGCAGCTTTTCCTGTAATTGTGCACAGTTTTTGCATGAGTTTTATCATTCATCAACATCATCAGGAGGAGCAAATGAAAGCACAACATTCCAAAGTAGAAAAAATAGAAACCCTCCTCGACCGACTTGGCAATCTAGCCGTAGAAAGTTTTCACTATATTGCCCTGTTCATCATTGGCTGTATGGTGATCTGGTCAGCGGGTCATACCGTGATCGATATTCTGACCGTCAAACAATATGCCACGATTGATGATATTTTATTGCTATTCATTTATTTAGAACTTGGTGCCATGGTTGGAATTTACTTTAAAACCAATCACATGCCAGTACGCTTTCTGATTTATATTGCCATTACCGCCCTAACCCGACTGCTCATTTCCGATATTCAACATGACCATAAGGCAGATATGGACTTGGTGATTATTACGGGTTCAATTCTAATTCTAGCCTTTGCAATTCTGGTGGTGCGTTTTGCCTCGTGGAATTATCCATCGGTCATTCGAGATAAACACAGTGAAAAACCATTACCACAGGGCAAGACGCCACGCCCAGAAGATGATGAGCTGGCCTAAACTGAAATTGCTTAATTCACTCAAAGCCACTCAAACTTCTGCTATAAAAAAGCGCGTCAGGATAAACCATGACGCGCTGATTTTTGAAGATTCACCAGTTCATCCGTTTGGCTAAAATGCTTTTCTTTATGGTTGAGTACTCAAGATGATCTAACGATTTGCCACCAAGACATAACGGCCATGTTCAAAAACCCAATACATACCACGTGGTGGTGCAGGCAAGCCTAAATGCTGCCAATTGGTCACGACCCGATAAGTCGAACTTTCAATATGAGCCGTACTCGGTTCACCATTCACCCAACTATAGCTTTGGTGGTTATATTGCACTGTACTTGGTGCATTGTATTGAATATTAATACCACTCCGAATAGTTGGCTGCCCCCACTGTGGCACAGGACGTGGGTGATGCTGCGGGTAATGTCGCGGATAGTACTGCGGTTGAGGATGCTGTGAATAATATGGTCGATGTTGTGGATATGCAGGATGATGCTGCGAAGTATAAGGACGATGATGATAACGCTGAGTATCGACACCTGTATAACCTGCCCAACGATTCGTTTCTGCAAATGCTGGCAGCGTAGTACCCATAAGTAGCATGCCACTCAATGCAGTTAAAATTGCTACCTTCATATCCAACACTCCTCTGGTTATCTTTTGATTTTAACCTCAAATTAAGGATAAACAATGAATAAAAAAACAGCAATTTTATTCATTCCAACTCCGCTCTTACAGAAACAAAGCTGCAGCATACCTGTTTCATTTTCACATTATGCTAAGATACATTTTTTTTGAAATTGGATGAAACCTCGTGCCTGAATTAAATTTTGACCGCCTTCATCAGTTTTTCTGTAAAGTTCCAAGTGTGCAGCAAGCCCGTGTGGATTCTTATGGTTCAGACGGTCAGCATGCATGGTGGTTTAAATTTCAAATAGATGTAGAACACCCACTGGCATGGCAAACTGTACAAGAATTGGGGCATGTCCTGAATTATATTTCTAGAGATGAGCGTTTACCGACCCAATTCTTGCCTGTATCTCCACCGCCATATATGAATGGTGATGCTAAAGATTTTTTATCATGGGTGATTCAATGCAACCATCCAGAATTTAGCCCAGATGTGGTCTGTGACTGGCTAGAAGCCCGTTTGCCGAATCCTGTTGATGATGAAGCACAGTGGAAAATCAAGACTGATATTTCTGAGTTAGATCAGCTGAGTGATAAAGATTTGGATGAAATGGTGCCGCCAAATCCTGAAAAATAATTTTAGAGCTTCATTGTTGTTTTCTAAAAATCCCTCTTTAAACAAGAGGGATTTTTCTAGGAATATTACATCTGACTGAAAAAGTTTAAAGTCAGAATGTCGATAAACCACTCCACTCCATAAAGCGATAAACCACATATTTCCACTTCGACTCATCGGCATACACAGCATAATCGACACTCATATTTTTACCCTCAAGGTTTGACCATGCGGTATTAAAATAATGTTGTGCATCCTGAAATACAGGGTCTTGTACCTGCCCGACCACACGCAAATTGGTTTCTAAATTATAATTTTTAAAATTACGTGCGGTGAAATTTGCAGAGCCTAGAGTCAATTCTGCCTGTTTGGCATTAGATTTGATCATCATTTTATTATGACATTGCTCGCCTTGCGTGTTACACCAACGCACACTCACTCCTGCCGCATTAAGTTCTGATGCTACTTGTCGGTTTGGGATACCATTTTTCTCACGACCAAAGGCATCTTTATTCGGGTCTAACAATACCCGTACCTGTACGCCACGTTGCTGTGCAGCAATTAAAGCCTGAATCACTTTACGTTCTGACAAATAAAACATTGCCAAATCAAGATGCTCTTGCGCCTTAGCATTTTCAATCATTGCTAAACTAGCATCCCAAATGGCCTGTTCCGTTAAAACCTGCACTTGAGGGTAAGAACGATCTGCCTCAAACTCTCCCACAATCACCCCAGACACATTGCCTTGCGACATACGTGCTACAGCTTGTTCAGTCTGCAAAATATCAACCGCTGTATTGCCTGTGACCACTAAGGCAATATTGGAATGACGCGAACTACCATCATGCGGATTCAATGAGGTCACCAACGCTTTCCAACCTTCAGTGGTATCGACCACAATGGTTTTACGATGGTTGGCTTTAAAATTAAACAGGCTGAAATAACTGCGTAGGGTAATTTTATCTTGCCCGAAAGGACTTGGCAGCCAACCTTTTTCTGCATTATTTGGAATACCCTGACAGCAGAGATACCAAAAGCCTGACCACAATGGATTCGATGCCCGTAAAGGCGTTAAATCGGTTTCAATCACATCAATGCCTGCTTGACGTAATTGACGATAATGCTCAGGTGCAATACCGCCATATACTGAGTTAATTGGGTCTGTAATGACCTTAATTTCAATATTTGGCTGCATCTGACGTTTATGAATTAAAGCTTCGGTCAATTGCTGTGTCAGTGGTTGATGCTGTTGTTTAGACGTCCCCACCTCTGCATTAAACAAAAACATATCCACCACAATGGTGGTTTGTGCAGCATCAATTAAACCTAAAATTTCCTTAAAAATTTGGTGCTGTTGCTGCTGAACACCTTGCGCATCAATATAGGTCTGATCGGCAATAAATTTGACAGGTGCATGGCGTAATTTTCCGGTGTAATTCAGACCATCTGGCAAGGGCTTAAGACTGTGGTAAATAGCCGAGGACAAATAACCCAAAGCCAGTAAACCTAAAACCAGTCCTAAATAAGCCCGAGGCGACCAATTCAATTTTTGGTGAATTCGCTGAAAAATACGCATAACAAAAAACCTAGTCCGATGCGCTCAGACTAGGTTTTATTGTTTGGATTTTCAAGAGGATTTCTGTGTTTTCACACAGACATCCTATAAAGCCCAAATTGAATTTTAGAAACCAAATTCAACGCCCACAGTAAAGTTACGACCCACTTGTGAAATATGCGACAAGAAAGATGCATGTGAATAGACTTCATCATCTAACAAGTTGTTGGCTTTAAAATACACACGGTAATCTTGTTTATTGGCATAGTTTCCTGCATAAGCTACGCCAACATTGACCATGTTATAGCCTTCTGTTTCTTGTTCATACGCTGCAATTTTGTCTTGCTTAAATACACGATAGTATTCCGCCATACCCGACCAACCATCGGCAAAGTTAGCATCTACTTTAGTTCCCAAACGGCCTGCAGGTACACGTGGTGCATTTTGGTTATCTATTTCGCCACGAACATAATCACCAAACACACTGAGTTTATAATCTGGACTCAGCTGATAGCCTAACTTGGCTTCTGTACCGTAGAATTTGGCTTTGTCTTGAGTATATTCCACACCACGCAAATTACCTTTCTGCGCTACTGTTGCGCCATAAATATAATCATCGAACCAATTATGGTAAACATGCAGCGAATAATCGAGTTTGTCGGCTTCATAGTGCAAACCTAACTCTAAATTATTAGATGTCTCTTTATCTAGATCAGGATTCCCCACCTCGTAAGTATTGGTTGCAAAATGTAAGCCATCAGCATAGAGCTCTTGCGCTACAGGTAAACGTTGCTGATGTGAGCCTGTGAGTGACAATTTATAGTTGGGTGCAAACTGCCAATTGGCTGCAGCAGAAGCAGATATACCAGTACCTGAATAATCTTTTTTGTCCGAATCTGCTTTCACTTTTTGATGATCGACACGCGCACCAAGTTCCACATGTACATCACCAAATTGTTTATGCTCTAAACCAAATAAGCTGTATTTTTGTGTTTTCGTATCTGGCATAGGTACTGCTTCATGATAATGATCATCATGTTTTTCCTTCTGACCAGTCAAATCAATTTCATGCTGGCTAAACTGTGTACCAAACACACCTTCCCAACCTGCAAGGGGTTTGTGCACCAATTCTAAACGTGCATCATATCCTTTGCTTTTAAAGTTACTGATGACTTTATTTTCTTCTAATTCATCATGCTCATAATCTGTAAAACTGGCATGCGCACGAAGTTTATCAAAGCCTGCAAAGGGCTGATCAAGTTCGGTACGCAAATCATAACGGTGTGATTCTAAGTCCACCCATGGGCCACCATGTGCATGTTCTTCAACAGTATTTGAATTAGGTGTAGGGCAACCATGAAAGTGATCATCGTGCAATACACAACCATGATATTCATGGCTATGCCCTGGCAATCCATATTTATCCTGACGGTTACTGTATGACACGCCCACAAAACCACGGTCATGTATCCATGAGCCACCAATATTCACCGTTTGCCCTTCGGCAAAGGTATTCTCTACACGACGTGCTTTATCAAAATGCGTGCCTTCATCATCATGATCATGTGCAGGGTCATGATGTCCGTGATCATGGTCGTCATGTCCTGCTTCATCATTATGATGTTCTACCCAATAGTTTGGGGTAATGTAATCATTAGCCTTACGCTTAGAACCTTCTATACGCAGCGCAAACTGATCACCAATTGCTGCGGTCACACCTGCGCTGGCCAGTTTTTCATCACTGCCTGTGTTATAACGCAGACCGACTTGTCCTTCTAAACCATTATTTGGCATTTGCGTTGGAATTTTTTGGTCAGTGACATTGACCAAACCACCTACGGTACCCGCACCATAAAGTAAAGTTGATGGCCCACGAATAATTTCAACTTGCTTGGCCAAAATTGGATCTACCGTTACCGCATGGTCAGGTGAAAGTGTAGAAACATCTGCCGTTTCTGAAGCATGTTGCAGCACTTTAACACGTGGGCCATCTTGCCCACGAATGACAGGTCGGCTAGAGCCTGAACCATATTGGTTAGAATAGACCCCTAGCTCATCTGCCATTGCATCACCTATAGTGGTGCTGCGCTCTGCCAACGTTTTCTGATCAATCACATGATCTGCTACAGCGAAATCTGCCGCAGTTTGTACCAAAGGATGTGCTTGTAGCTGAATCGTTTCCAGTTGTGTATTTGTAGCATCTGTATCGGCAAATGCTGCTGGACTAAGTACTGCAAAAATTGAAACTGTTATTAAATTCTTATGGAACGCCATGACCCATGCTCAAAGTAGCAAAAAATAATTATTGTTATAATATAACATTTCAATAGCATTGCAATAAAAAACATTCTCATTCCGTATTTTCAGTTAAGCTACGCCTTCAATTCTGCTGACGTTTATTCTTCTTTTTATTGGTATGCCCTTTACCTTATCTCATGCTGTACTTGCACCACCGCTAGCTAAACTCTCTGGACAACGGCTACCCATTGCTGCACTTGCAATTGGCTGTATGCTGCCAGATTTACATCGCCTGTTTACCCTACGCCAAGACCCAACGCCACATTTATGGTCGGCCTTGTTTTATCCAAACTTATTCTTAGGCCTTATGTTCTGTGCACTTTGGTATCTGGTATATCGCCCTGCATTATATCGTTTTGTGGGAATCCATCACCCTTTAAATCTAAACACAATAAAATCTACACTTGGGTTTGTATGTGGCTTGATTCTCGCCTTACTGATTGGCAATGCCACGCATTTAATTTGGGATGGTTTAACCCATCACGACTTTCGCAGCTTTGCCTTTCAGGATTTTTTAGCACAGTCGGTGCAATGGGGCGCTCAGACTTACCCGATGCATCGAATTTTGCAAATTGGTAGTTCTATTTTAGCCCTGCCTTTTTTATTTTGGATGAGCCTGCATTATTATAAGAAACATCGGCAAATCAAACCTGTAAGCATCAAAGTTCTGGGCTATGCAGTTGGTCTTATTACACTGTCTGTCGCTTTGGGCTGTTTCTCGCTTAGGGATTATGCACGGCATATTCCCGATGCACTTTGGCAGGAAGAACTGTATTACTTTACAGGGCGTGCCATCAATGAGTTTAGCCAAAGGGCATTACTCATGTTCAGTTTAGGTTGTCTGTTATTTTTGTTTTTGGATCGGCAAGGGTAGATAAATTCAAAACATAGATTGGCAGAGTAAAACTTGAAGTGCGACATAAACCACCTAATTAATTTAAAGGGTTTATGGAGTATATAAAATTGTCATA
>NZ_JAAZQY010000047.1:0-14215 GCF_012371315.1 Acinetobacter sp. A1 | reverse complement strand
TTTAGCTTCCGTTGCTTTTATACCGATATATTCAAGGTATTGATCGTGCGTGTAGTATCTGCGATTTTTAGGATTTCGACATGCAACCAAAATACCTTCGGCATCCCATCTTTGTAGAGTTTTAACCGACTTCCCAATCATTTCACCGAATTTAGCAGGAGAATACATTAATCAATCTCCGCTAACTTCTTGAAATCCTCAAGTGTATAGTCTTTAAATATGGATTCATCACAATATATGGCTAGATCATTGTCTTCATCCCATCCACAGATAGGGCATGTATAAGGGGATGATGCGACTCCTAGCTGATTATATTTTAATAAAATATCGTCACAAACCTCATAAAGTTCTGAATCCTCATGATGGTCAACAACTTCAAGAAAAATTAGTTCACTAATATTTTCTGCAAATTTTTTGTATTTTTCAGGCACTTCTAGTTGATATGGCTCTACTAAATCATCTAGTTTTTTAGCGCAAGCATCACCAAAAATCTCTAATAATTTTTCCTCATATTCTTGACAGCGCATACCCTGTCCTGAAACGTGAGTACATTCAGAAAAGCCTGTATTTGCATTAATGAAATCAGCATAGGTAGAGCATTTATCGGAGAGCGATTGATTTGTTTTTTTAGGGTGCGAAGAACAATCATAGCCTAAATCTACAATATCGGTTTCATAGAAATCATTCTTTGACCACTCACCATAGACCCATGATGCAAATTCCTTAATAAACCCATCTTTATTTTCAGGGGATACAAAATAAGCAAGGTCTTGCTCTACTTTCTTTAAGCTTTCAGTCAAGTATTTCATTGCAAGTTTTTTTAAAATTTAATACCTAAATTGTATGTGTTTGACTATATTTGTCAATATAGTTATTTGATATCAATCACTCTTTAGATGAAGGAATGACCTTGCCTGTACCCGTTGTGACTTCTTCAAGTTTAAACACCCATGCCCAAACCAGGAAGACCAGTAAACCAATACAAATCAGCCAGATAAAAACGCTGGATTTAGGTAATTCAGGTTCAAGATCGGTCAGTTTCATCACTCGCTGAGGGTTAAGTTCTTTTTCGCTCATGCTTTTACTCCCGACGCAGGGCTAGCTTTTATCTGAGATTGACTTAAGACCTGATCACGTGGCCCATCCATGACAATTTTTCCATCATTCATGACAATAATTCGATCTACCAATTCCAAAACCGCCCGACGATGGATCGCAATCACCAAAGTACGTTGTCCTAGCCAGCCTTTTAAATGCTCAATCAATTGTTTTTCGGAAATATCATCAATTGCAGCGGTAGGTTCATCCAGCAGCAAAATATTCGGTTGGCGAATTAATAAGCGTGCAAGTAATAAGGCTTGATGTTGCCCACCTGAAAAGCCAATGCCACCTTCTAAAATGACATGATCCAGTCCTTCTTTTTTGTCTTGCACAAACTGGAGCGCCCCTGTGATTTTAAGCACATGTAACAGATCATCATCACTGGCCAAAGGCGCACCCGCCTTAGGGTTTATCACTGAAATTAATATTTTTTAAAAGGTAGGTTTGTTGCTCTATCGAATAGCTTTTTGAAAGTCTTTATTTGAATTTATCTTATCCGCTGCAATATGAATTGATTATGGCTGTGGATAATTTTTTGAAACGTGTGCATAACTATTGGATTCAATGTAGTTAGACCATCGTCTTGTTGTATATTCGAGACGTGTTGACAGGGGATGTCATAAAAAATACACACTTTTCTGTGATTTCTTGCACAATAAATGCAAAAAAGTCATATCTTGCATATCCTTCATTGTACTTGTGTGGTTAGAATAGAAGAACTGTGCACAAGATCTCTCACGTCTGTTATGAATATATTAATCGTTGATGATCATCCGCTGTTTCGTCATGCCTTAATTCAGGCGGTTCGTTATAGCTTACCGCAAGCTCAAATTCATGAAACTGCTGCAGTGAATGAATTGTATGAGCGTTTGGAAAATGGGCCTGAGCCTGATCTTGTTTTATTAGATTTGAATTTGCCAGGTGCATCGGGCTTTTCTGCTTTAGTGCATGTACGTGCGCAATATCCATCTATCCCGATTATTGTGGTGTCTGCTCACGAAGAAGCATCGATTATTCAGCGTTCTATTGCGCATGGTGCAATGGGCTATATTCCAAAATCGGCACATCCAAGCCATATTGGAGAAGCTATTCGTCAGGTACTGGAAGGTGAAATTTGGTTACCACCAAACTTGGCTGCCAACGTAAGTTTTGACCCTCGTGCTGCAGATGAAACCGCTTTGGCCGAACGCATTCAATCTTTAACTCCGCAACAATTCCGTGTATTGATGATGGTGGCAGAAGGCTTATTGAACAAGCAAATTGCCTATGAGTTAGATGTTTCTGAAGCTACCATTAAAGCGCATGTAACGGCTATTTTCCGTAAATTGGGTGTGCAAAATCGTACTCAGGCAGTTTTGGCAATTAATGCTTTAAATATTGAAGAAAAGAAAATGTGATTGATCTGTAAAAGATTGATTTTAATAGCCGCTGTATTGATCTTGAAGATTGAACAGCGGTTTTTTATTGGGTGATGATCGCTACTCACCTTATATTGGCCATAAAAAAAGCCTAAACCCTTTGGATTTAAGCCTTCTAAGACATCATGTGACTACATGATAATGAAATTTGGCGGTGAGAGAGGGATTCGAACCCTCGATACGCTATTAACGTATACACACTTTCCAGGCGTGCTCCTTCAGCCACTCGGACACCTCACCATAGGCGGTGGATAATAACCAAAAAATAGCATAAAGCCAAGTTGAAACATTTGATTTAGAGAAAAACTTATAACGTAGTGCTATGATTCTCAAAAATACCGTCTAAATTGAAGACACCTATGCAAAGTACTGCAAAAAAAGCAGCTTTACCCGTTGTTACTTTGGCTGCACTCGGAGTTGTATTTGGGGACATTGGAACCAGTCCGCTTTACGCCTTCCGACAAACTTTTTTAACGGCTCATCTTGCAATTACCCAAGCCAGTGTTTTAGGAATTTTATCCCTGATTTTCTGGTGCATGATGCTCACCATTAGCTTTAAATACGTCACCGTTATTATGCGTGCCGATAACAATGGTGAGGGTGGGATTATGTCGTTACTGGCATTGAACCTGCGAACAACCCGCATTGCTGAAGATAAAAAAATCTTCCTGATTGCACTTGGCTTTATTGGTGCATCCCTGTTCTTTGGCGATGGCATTATCACTCCCGCAATTTCCGTGCTGTCTGCCATAGAAGGGCTGAGCATTGCCACGCCTGTATTTAACCAATGGTTAGTACCACTCTCGATTGGTATTTTAGCGGGATTATTCATGGTGCAGCGTCATGGTACAGGCACCATGGGCAAATTTTTTGGCCCTTTAACGTTGTTGTGGTTTTTTGCGATTGGTGGTGCAGGCTTGCTCAGCATCATCCAAACCCCATTTGTATTGGCCATGATAAGCCCACATTGGGCCTTTAACTTTGTGGTACAACAACCCTTTGTGGCATTTTTAACCATGGGTGCTGTGATTCTGACCATGACTGGTGGTGAAGCGCTGTATGCCGATATGGGGCATTTTGGTCGCATGCCAATTCGTCTAGCTTGGTTTGTCATTGTCTTGCCTTGTCTATTACTGAATTATGCAGGACAAGGTGCGCTTTTATTGCGTAACCCAGAAGCCATTGAAAACCCATTTTATATGCTAGTACCAGAATGGGGTCTATACCCGATGATTGGGCTCGCTACAGCTGCGGCTGTCATTGCGTCTCAAGCTGTGATCACAGGTGTTTTTTCAATGGTCAATCAGGCCATTCAATTGCGTTATTTACCTCGCCTGACGGTACGCCACACCTCCGATGTAGAGCGTGGGCAAATTTATTTGCCATTTATTAACTGGGCCTTATTTATTTCGGTGCTGATTTTAATTTTGCTATTTGAAAACAGTGCCAATTTAGCCAGTGCCTATGGTGTGGCCGTGACCATGACCATGCTTTGCGGCACGATTTTAATTTCAATTTTGGCCTATGGTTTTTGGCGCTGGCCTATGTGGAAAGTTGCCCTGTTTGCGGTGCCATTTTTAACGTTGGACTTAATTTTTGTGGCGTCAACTTCGCTCAAAATTGTCGCAGGGGGATGGGTCCCAATCTTAATTGGTGCAGTCATGTTTACCATCTTGATGACTTGGAAAGATGGTCGTGCCTTAGTCATTAAGCGTTTGGAAAAAGATGCCTTGCCGATTGATCTGTTTATTCAAAGTGTCAGCATGGGTAATGAAACCAAATTTGTACCAGGAGATGCGATTTTCCTGACAGGTACGCCAAACATTGTACCGCATGCCATGTTGCACAATATTAAGCACAATAAGGTGCTGCATGAACGTAATATCATGGTGACGGTGATTACTCGCGATATTCCATTTGTGGCACAGCAAGATCGGATTCAGGTCGAAAAGCTGGATGATCGTTTCTATCGGATTAGTATGTATTACGGTTTTAAAGATCAGCCGAATATTCCGCGTGCTTTAAAACAAGCTTACAACCAGCTCGAATTTGAGTTTGATATGATGCAAATGAGCTTCTTTATTTCGCGAGATCGTATTGTGCATACCGTGGGTGATGGTATGTCACCATGGCGTGAAAAACTGTTTATTTCTATGCAGCGTAATACCAGTCCTGTAAGTGATTTTTATCAAATTCCAACCAACCGTGTGGTTGAATTGGGCAGTCAAATCGAGATTTAAATTTGACTCATGCAAGGCTAAAAACCAGCACCTCATGTGCTGGTTTTTTATTTTTACAATTTTCTGATCTTTCAAATCAAAAAATTGGGAAGATGTCGATATTGAAGACAGCAATATTATTGTTCTGTAGAGTTCGGTTGCTCGGCATTTACATCTGTATCCTGTGCTGCAGGGGCAACTGTTTCAGGTATAGATTCACTTGGCATATTGGCCGCAGCATGTTCAGGCATGTTGGTTGCTGTCGCTTGAGCTGGTGTCTGTAAAGTTTCTGTGCTGATCTCTAAATCATCACCTGCATTAATTGGTAAATCTGCCGAAGAAGACAGTAACGGCACAGATGGCGTAGCTGTGTGTTGCTCACTCACGTGTTCTGCTTGTGTGGCATGTTGTATAGCTGTTTCGGTACTGGCAGAAGCAGGCACAGAAGCCTCAGGCTGTGCAATCATCTCTTGATCAACTGCGTTCGGGAGTGCAGCCATCGGTGGCGTATTTTCAGTATGCGTCACAGCTTGGGGTTCAGCATTTTGCACAATACGGATTTGCCCACTGGCTACCAATTCCTCTAAAGAGCCTACTTGCCCATTAATACTGGTCTGAATTTTGACCTTAGACAGGCTTTCTAAAGTATCGCCTGCCTGAATGGGTGGCTCTGCAAAGGCAGAAATACTCATCAAGGAACTGGCTAAACCGAAAGCAAAAAGATGAAAACGCATGTTTGACTCCATCAAAACTATTTTTAAATCATTACGCATACCGCTTAAAAAAATAGTGGCGGTATTTGCTGTATTTTGGGTGGCATGAGCTTGGCAGATTTGCTAAAAGTGATGCAATCAAACCTACTAAAACTACCTCAGACTGATGTCAAACTTGCCTAAAACTCAGGCTGTGTGGGGCTTTTGTAGGGTTATATGCGGGCTTTTGTTTAATTGTTAAACGAACAAGAGTGACTTCATATACAAGCTGTAAGTGGATTGTTAAGCTCGAGCATCCTCTGCGGATCTAGAGCGAAGTTACAGTAAGGGTTATGGCAAGAAAACGGCGCAATTCCAAAAAACATTGGACTCAAATTTTCAATCAAAATAGTTTAAAAGTACTGCTGGGTGTTGTGGCAACAGGCAGCTTCGCGATTGCCTTTGGTCAGGAAAAAGTAAGTCAGTGGATGTCGCTGATTCCAAGTACAGGCAACGGTGCATGCCTGACTCCGTTTTATCGGGAAGTATCGCCATATTTACTGAAAGCTAGCCTGCAAAAAGACAGTTATCCGCTATGTTTTAATGATTTTAGTGTGATGTATTCAGGTGTATCCAAAACGCCGTTATGGGTGGCTGAAGCATTAACCCCTGCACGTTTTAATCAGCGTATTCCACGTGAAGATAATTTTCATGAAGAACCACGGGTTAAGGCAGAACACCGTGCGACGTTACAGGATTATCGTGGTTCGGGCTATGACCGTGGTCACATGGCGCCAAATGCAGATATGACCAATTTGGCCGCGCAGTTTGATAGTTTTTCTCTGGCCAATATTGTGCCGCAAGCACCTAAAAATAATCAGCAAGTCTGGCGTGAACTTGAAGAAGCCACCCGTGCAATGGTGACCAAACAAAAGCAAGATGTGTATGTGATTACAGGGCCAAGCTTCAATACCAAACGTCTAAAAACGATTGGGCAGGGTGTGATTGTGCCGACTGCAGTATATAAAGCCGTGTATATGCCGAAAACTGGAGCAATTGGGGCGTATTACGCACCGAATAATGACTCACTACAGGTGAAAGTGGTCAGTGTCTGCTATTTAGAAGAACAGTTGGGCATCAATTTATTCCCACAATTAAGCGAAGAGCAAAAGCGAAATACTTACAAATTGCCACTGACCGCGAATGCTGTCAAAGCCAATACGCCAATTGCATATTCGCATTGGGATGCAGAAAGCCAATGTGCTGAAGAGGTGCCTACCGAGCAGTTACAAGCTTTACAGACCGAATTTAAACGCTCAGGCAGCAGTCCTGCTTCAGGTGCCAGTATTGACACAGAAACCCAAGATGCAATTGTGAAGCAGTTGATTGAAGCACTGTTGCAATATATTTTACAGTTGTTGAAATCTTAAACTGGGTTAAGATGCAAAGTATGGCCCCTTCACGCTCAGGTGAATTCAATGTTTAAACCGTTTCAAAATGGCACTGAATCACACGCCATTTATGATCTAACCTTAGAAAATGATCTCGATTGCATCAATGTCTATGGCAATTTGCAAATCAGTAAGGATCAGGCAGGGTTACAGGCAGCTAAAGCCTTGCAAGCTATGATTAATGAGGTCGTGGCAGCATTGGAGCAATGCCCAAACTTACCTGAAAAACTGGAACGTCCCGAAGCGGGTGAAATTGAAAATCCATTCTTATGATGGATAAAATTTAAACGGATTGAGCTTCCAAGCAGCAAGATATAAAAAAGCCCGCCACTTTACAGCGCGGGCTTTTTATTTTGAATCATTCAAATGCAAAGTTTTGAATTAGTCTTCAGTTTTAGCCATAGCTCGATACAACACCGCACCAATCACCGCACCGACAATTGGAGCGACCCAGAAAGCCCAAAGCTGGCTCAGTGCTGCAGTTTCTGCAAAGAAGGCTACACCTGTACTACGTGCAGGGTTAACAGATGTATTGGTCACAGGAATACTGATCAGGTGGATTAAGGTCAGTGCCAAACCAATTGCAATTGGGGCAAAACCTGCAGGCGCACGTTTGTCAGTTGCACCCATAATAATCATCAAGAAACCTGCAGTGAGTACAACTTCAATCATTAAAACTGAGCTAAGTGCGTATTTACCAGGAGATAAATCTCCATAGCCGTTGGTTGCGAAACCACCTGTACCTGCAAAGCCTGCTTGACCTTGAACAATCAGATACAGCACCAATGCCGCTAGCGTTGCACCAATAATTTGCGAAATAATATAAGGCGCCAGTTCTTTGGCTTCAAAACGACCGCCTGCCCATAAACCAATACTGACCGCAGGGTTAAAGTGTCCACCTGAAATATGACCAAGCGCATAGGCTGCTGTTAAAACGGTCAAACCGAAAGCAAGTGATACACTTACAAAACCAATGCCCAATTCAGGGAAAGCTGCCGCCAATACCGCACTACCACAGCCACCGAAGACCAGCCAGAAGGTCCCAATCAGCTCCGCGAAATATTTATTTAATTTGATTCTCCAGTGCTTATTTTTTGAGTTAAATTGATTTAACTTAAATTAAACTAATCGCATTTTATAACAATAGTGTGATGAATTTATCATAAATTTGAGTAGAAAGGATAAATTATACACGGCGCTGCAAGCGCCATTGTTGAGGGGTGTGCTGTGTCCATTGTTTAAAGGCGCGCTGAAAAGCACTCTGTTCTGAATAACCCAAGAGCAGAGCAATTTCCTGCAAACTTAAATGCGGGTCTTGCAAATACTGTTCTGCCAGTAAACATCGTACTTCCTGCATACGCTTTTGATAAGTCGTGCCTTGCTGTTGTAAATGGCGCTGTAATTGACGTACAGAAATATGCAATTGTTGGGCAATATGTTCAATTTGATACATATTTTTTTGCAGACCCGTCAAAATGGCTTGCTGCAGGCGCTGATCGGTCTGGGTGCTATTTGGCAATTTATCTAGCAAGGCCTGCGCCTGTTGCAGCAATAGATGCTGTAAGGTTTGATCGCCCTGATGAAAGGGTTTTGCCAACTCGGAAATGGGCAGTAACACTTGGGTAATTGGCTGAGAAAAACGCACTTTGCAATGAAAATACTGTTCATACAGCGCAATGTTTTTAGGTGCGGGATGATGAAAATGCACTTCGTGCAGGCAAATGTCCTCAAACTGCATAAAATGCTTAAGAAATTCCATCATTAAAGCAATTGCGATCTCATCGGTCAGTTGTGTGGTCATATGCACAGGCAATTCCGACCAACGGATAGATAAATAATCGTTTTGTGCTTCGACCTGCAACGGGCCGCCATCATAAATCAGCCGATGAAAATCATGGTAACGTTGTAGTGCCTCGCCCAAATGGTCACAGGACAGGGCTAAATAGGCAATGATGCCCAAATGTTTGGGCTGCACATATTTGGCAATTTCCAGGCCCAAGGCAGGTTGCGGTAACTGCTGCTCTAAGGTGTTAAGCAATTCACGCCAAAGCGCATAATCAAAGCGTTCAAGATTTTGAATACTATGTAATTTTTCTGGAATAGGCAGTTGTTTTGCTTGGTAATAGCACATTAATAAATGCCCTAAGCCGCCATAGACCGAGCCTGTATATTCTTTGAATTGTTGCATGTGTTATCAATTTATTTTTGTCGTCATTTGTCAATGATATAAATTTCTTTGGTCAAGATCTAGTCTACTACTGCACCTATAGTGAACATAGCGGTCAAATCGTACAGGCAGGGAGGCGAGCTGATGTTAAAAGGATTTGTGGTAGGTTTGGTGGTTGCCAATGGTTTTGAATGGGTGGCACATAAATATATTTTGCACGGAACACATCGCCCGGGGCAGCGCCGTTATAGCCCAGTGCCTGAGAGTATGAAATCGCATTGGGAGCACCATCGTGAAGTGCGTAAAACCAGTTTTCATGATCATGGCTATGTTGAAGGCATCAGTAACTGGCGTACTAAAAATGAAATTGTATCTTTGGCTGTGGTGGCTACAGTCGCCAGTGGTGTGTTCTATCCGATCTCTAAGGGCATGAGCTTGGCTGCGCTATATAGTGCAGCAAATTATTATTATATTCATCGTCGTGCGCATTTAGAGCCAGAGTGGGCAGTTAAAAAAATTCCGTGGCATTATGACCATCACATGAACAGCAATCAGGATGCGAACTGGTGTGTGACTAAGCCTTGGTTTGATTATCTTTTAGGAACGCGAGTCATTTCAACGCCTGCCTTACAGGAGCAAAATCCGCTAGGCATTGCCTTACCTCGGGTGATTGCACAGGGTTTAAACCGTTTGTCTGCTGCATATTTTCCTGCCAAATGGGTCGAGAAAAAAGTAGCTGTGGCAGAGCAGGTATCTTAACTGTATTACGATAAATGACGGTTTGTACTGACAACTGGGCAAGTCTTGTCGCAAATGGTCAATATTTTTGGTGTTTTTGGTCAATATTTCGGCTAAAGCTCTGCGTATATTGTGTGCAGTGAAATATCCACGGATGTTTCGGTTGAATATTGTGTGATGATGAATTGATTTTGTTGATTATTTTTTTATAAGTCTATTTAAAAAGATAAAAGAACCTCAGCGCTGTGGTTTTTTGAGTTGATAGGAGTCTTCGGATTCCTTTTTTTCTGCCTAAATTTTACGTTGACTTCAGTTTTAGGCTAAAAAAAGTGCAATCCTCAGATTGCACTTTTCACAGTTCGTTTGCACTATGATTTTACAAACGTATTTCAATGCCTTGTGCTGCCAAATATTGTTTGGCTTCAGGAATGGTGTGCTGACCAAAGTGGAAAATTGAGGCGGCCAGTACCGCATCGGCACCGCCTTTTAGAATTCCATCGGCCAAGTGTTGTAAATTGCCTACACCGCCAGAAGCAATGGTAGGTACCGTCACACGGTCATTGATGGCACGCATGAGTGCCAAGTCATAGCCTGCTTTGGTGCCATCGGCATCCATTGAGGTGACCAGCAACTCACCTGCGCCGTAGTCTGCCATTTTTACAGCCCATTCAATTGCGTCAATACCAGTGGGTTTACGACCACCGTGGGTGAAAATTTCCCATTTGTTATCACCCGTTTTTTTCGCATCAATAGCAACCACAATACATTGTGCGCCAAAACGCTGTGAGGCTTCCTGTACAAATTCTGGGTTAAACACGGCTGCAGAGTTAATGCTGACTTTATCTGCACCTGCGTTCAATAACAGGCGAATGTCTTCAACCTTGCGCACGCCACCACCTACGGTCAGAGGAACGAACACGGTTTCTGCCATACGCTCTACAGTACGGTAAGTGGTATCACGACCATGATGGGTAGCGGTAATGTCTAAAAAGGTGATTTCATCGGCACCTTGTTCATTATAACGACGCGCCACTTCTACAGGGTCGCCCGCATCACGAATATCAAGGAATTGCACGCCCTTGACCACGCGACCATTATCTACGTCTAGGCAAGGAATAATACGTTTCGCTAGCATAAATTTTTCCAATTATTACAGCCGATTATGAAACTCACCCACACAAGCGCTACACCTTGGTAGATGGAGCGGGTATTCTATCAAACTTAGCTCAGGTTTTTCGCAGGTTTTCTATGTCGGTTTATACTCCTTTGACTTTAAAGGAAGTTCAGGTCTTTGCAGCAGCCTATGGATTGGAGGTCTTGGCGCTGATTCCTATTCAAGGTGGTATTCAAAACACCAATTATTTTTTGCGTTGCGACAATCAAAGCGAGTACGTGCTGACCATTTTTGAAGAACTCGACCAACAGGCAGCGGCTGAGTTAATTCCTGTATTGCAGCATTTGGGGCAAACAGGTTTGCCTGTGGCGGTGCCTTTGTCACACTCAGGACAAGCCATTCATCGTTTAAAAGATAAACCTGCGCAAATTGCACCGCGTTTGATTGGACAGCACCCGACCATAGCAAGCGAAGCACAAGTTGCAGCGATTGCCATTGCTCAGGCAAAAATGCATGTGGCTTTGCAGGACTTTAGCTTGCAGCGTGATCATGTGCGTGACCATGCTTATTGGGCCAGTGTTGCACGCCAATTAAAACCGAGTCTGAATGTGGCAGATCAAGCCTTACTTTCCAAGCTACTCGGACTGTATGAGGCCTTGACCGCAGTCTATCCGCAGCGTCCCAAAGGCTTTATCCACTCAGACTTGTTCCGTGACAATACCTTGTTTGCAGACGATCAATTGCAAGGCATTTTAGATTTTTACGAATTAAATCAGGATGAATTGCTGTTTGATATTGCAATTACCCTGAATGATTTTTGTACTGACTTTCCTGAACTGAGTTTAAATGAAAGCAAAGCGATTGCATTTTTAAATGCCTATGAAAGCGTGCGCCCTTTAACTCAGGATGAAAAAGCCTGTTTAGAATTATATTTGGCAATGGCAGCGGGGCGTTTTTGGTTAATGCGTTTACAGGTGGCAGCTAAAAATGCTGCAGAAGGCCGTACAGGAGCTGATATTTTGCAAAAAAATCCGAATGAAATGCGGAATATGCTGATTGAACGCTTAAAGTTTGTGACGGCTTAAGGATACAGAGATGCGTGATCAAGGACGTTTAGTAGAGTGGTTTGATGAGCAGGGTTACGGTTTTATTCAGCCAAATGACCGCCAGAAAGATCGGGTGTTTTTACACATTAAGGATTTTGCTCGTCAGGGGCCACGTCCCATTGTTGGTTGTGCTTTGGAATATACCGTAACGGTAGATGAACGTGGTCGTTATCGAGCGCAGCAAGCCGTTTATTTAAAAGCTACACAGACCAAAGCAACAGCGGCATCTTCTGCGAAAGCCAAAACATCCAACAGCACACAAAAAATGCAGCCCATGCAGATGCTATGTGTGGCCTATATTGTTGTTTTGGCTTTGTTGACCATGTTGGGGCTACTGAGTGGGATGTTGTTATTATTCATCAGTTTGATGAATGCTCTGAGTTATTGGCTGTATGCACAAGATAAAGAAGCTGCACAGCGGGGCGGGCGCCGTATTCCTGAAAATAATTTGCATATCGTCGCTTTTTTAGGGGGCTGGCCTGCGGCATGGTTGGCACAACAAAAATTACGCCATAAAACACAAAAACAACCCTTTGGTAAGATTTATTTTTGTACAATTTTCTTAAATATCTTACTGATTTTATGGTTTATTTCACCTTTTAATCAGTTGAATATCTAGTTGAGGGTGTTGTTTCCCTAACAGACGAGTCAGGAGCACCATGTCAGATTCAGTCCATCCATACACAGTCGATCAAGACCCACATCGTTTATTGACCATGATTTTATATGTGTTGTATATCGTGGCAATTTTTTCAGCGGGGATATTGGCTGTTATTGCTTTAATCATCAATTATTTAAAACGTGGTGATGTGCAAGGTTCAATTTTTGCCAGTCATTTTACTTGGCAAATTCGTAGCTTTTGGTGGTATTTGGTCTGGAATATCGTGGCATTCATTCCCTTTGTTTTTGTGCTGTTCAGTCAGGATGTACAAGGCTTTGCCAGTATGACACTGTTTGCCACCCTGTTTTGTATCAGCGTGGTGGGGCTGTCATGGTTATGGATTGTTTATCGTGCCATTCGTGGTTTAATTCGGGTGAATGATAATCTGCCGATGTACCATTAAAAATCCTACACTTATTTTAAATCACAACAGCGCTGCAAAGGTCGGGCTGTCGGGATGCCTGTATCAAGTGTTTTAAGGCATGGTTTATGTTCAGGTTTAGGTTTGGGGTTTAGTTTTAGATTTAAAAAGTTTAGGCCGCCATTCACTGATGAATACGCCTAAAACAACCAAAAGCCCACCAAATAATGCCAGAATGGGTAAACGTTCTCCTGCTAAACGCCCAATCAGGGCTGCCCACACCGGTTCACCTGCATAAATAATGGCGGCTTGCGCAGGGTCTACCTGACGTTGTGCCCAGTTCATCACCCATTGAATCAGGGCACTGGCCATCCCCAAACCCAGTAAAACCACAACCAAGGGCAGCCGAAATTCAGGCAGTTGCGTTTCACCTAGCCAAGGTGCAACAGCAAAACACAGCAATGAAGCAAAAGCCAGTTGTAGCAGCGTCACACGTTTTAAATTGACCCGTTTGGCAAAATAACCAATCAAAATAATTTCAAATGCAATCGCAATGGCGCCAATGAGCGTCATGATTTGCCCAAAATTAAATTGCAGCGCACTCAAGCCATTGCCTGTGAGCAATAGCAGTCCCATAAAAGCCAAGACTGCGCCCAGCCAAGTCATAACATGCGGACGCTGACCAAAGCATAACCAGAGCAGCAGCGGCACAAGCGGGACATACAGCGCAGTCAAAAATGCAGATTCACTGCTGCTGATACTTTGTAAACCTATGGTTTGGGTGGCATAACCCAGTGCAATCACAGCACCAATTGTAAAACCTGCAAAAACTTCATATAGGTTGATCGCACTTAAACTACGCCATGACAGCAGTGCAACGGCTAAAGTTGCTGCAGCAAAACGTAAGGCCACAAATAAAATTGGGCTGCTGAAATTCAAGCCATATTGCACCGTAATAAAGGTCGCACCCCAAATCAGCGTGATGAACATTAACGCCAGTTGAGGTGCTTTATGACGCAATGTATGGGTAAGATGAGGCATAGAAATGGATCAAGAATAGGTGAGGAAGAGCAAAAATCAATAAAAAAGAGTGATTGATATCAAATAATTATATTGACAAATATAGTCAAACATATACAATTTAGGTATTAAATTTTAAAAAAACTTGCAATGAAATACTTGACTGA
>NZ_JAAZQY010000046.1:0-14288 GCF_012371315.1 Acinetobacter sp. A1 | reverse complement strand
AGCTAACAAAGGAAAGCCACCTCTAATGGCTGCTTAACCTCTACTTTTAACTTCGGTTATTTATGGGAGGATTACCAGATGCATAAAAGCTTAAAATCCGTTTCAATGAACTATTCAAAATTATGGAAAATTCCCAGAATTGTCATAACACAGCGTACAGAATTCAGGAGATAAAAATGAAGTTTTTAAAAGCAATCGTAATTTCTGCCGTAATGATGGGAGTAATTAACAGGTAGCATGAGTTTTGTACAAGCAGGTGAACTTTTGCACATGCAAAGTCATCGTGAATTTAAAGAAACCGTAACGCATTTACGTGACGGCTTGGCTGCAAAAGGGATGCATATCTTTGCTGAAATTGACCATGCAGCTCAGGCCAACAACGTTGCTCTAAGCATGCCAGCAACAACGGTTTTGATTTTCGGTAATCCTAAAGCAGGAACACCGCTCATGCTCTCTGCTCCAGATGTTGCACTAGATTTGCCTTTAAGAGTGCTAATTCGTCAAAACGGTGAACGCGTTGAGGTACTCATGCATCCTGTGAACGACTTGAATTTACCGCAAGAATTAAAAGAAAAGTTAAGCCCTGTGGAAGCTTTGGTTAAAAGTTTAGTTGAAAGCCGTTAATCAATTGAAGATAGATGCGTTTGCTTTGGCAAAGTTAAAGCAATGTTTTAACAAATAAAATTACCTTTAAGATGTTTCCTTAAAGGTATCGTTCAATGCTTGCTGCACCGCATCTATTCTAGCTTTACAAGCTTTATAGGCCTGCATAGATTCTTCAACAAGATTCATCAGGTTATCAATATCTGGCTGTTCTTGTGCTTCCAACAATTCTGCATTTTTCTTCAGAATTTCATAGCCTTGCTTAAAGCTCAGTTCTTCATGATTCATGGGCGTGTACCTGCTGTACGGTGGCATCAATTTTGCCATCCTGTAATTCAATTTGAATGTGTTGATCTGTAATTTGCTGCACTGAACGAATGGCCTTACCCTTGCTTCTTGCAATTGCATATCCCTTTGCCAAAACTGTTTTCGGGTTCTGTAATAAAGTCTCACGCATTAATGTTTCAATCTGGGTCGAAGCAAGTTTAATCTGTTGCTGGGCAAAATATTGATGATTATTTTTTAGGTCTTCAATGCTGCGCTGTGCTTCTGCAATATGCTGTTGAGCCAGTGTTTTAACACGCTGTAAGCATTGATCATTTTGACTTTGATAGGCCACCAATTGATGTTGTGATACCAATTTGATGGTTTGTAATGCACTATTCGCTTCATTGACACGCTCCACAATTAAATTGCGAATCCCTGCAATCACTTTGCTAGGCGTATCAAATGAGCGATGTGCGATTTCATCTAAAATAGTACGGTCTTTTTCATGGCCAATGCCCACCCAAATAGGCACACTGCGTTTGCATAATAAAGCCGCAAGTTCATAATCATTCAAATAGGCCAAGTCATTAACTGCACCGCCACCCCGAATAATTACAATTAAGTCTGGTGCGGTTGAGTAATCCACGACCCACTGTTTCAATGCAGTCGCTAAAGCAGACATAATACTTTGAGGAGCAGTATTCCCTTGAAAAGTCGCAGAATGATAAACAAAGTGACAGACCTGCGCACGAGCCAAAACATCGGCGTCTTTTTTAAAATCTCCTAAACCTGCCGCATTTTCAGGTGCAATCACCAGTACATTTTGTATATCAAAAGGTGCAGCTAACTGTTTATTTTTATGAATTAAACCTTCTATGGTCAGGCGCTGTAAAATTTGCTGATAGCGTTTGGCTAAATCACCCAGCGTAAAACTTGAATCAATTTCTTCAATATTGACCGAAAAACCATATTGCGGGTCAAAACGTGCTTTGACTTTAATCAGCACATTCAGGTCTTTTGTAAGCTCTATACCACTTTCACGTTCAAATTTTAAAACAATTTTTTGTGCGGTAAATTTCCAAATGGTGGCCTTACAACTTGCCACGACTTTATGGCTGTCTTCATCTTTTTCAGCCAATTCAAGATAATAATGCCCTGCTTTGATATTCAGATTGCGTATTTCGGCTTTTACCCACACAGCTTCATCAAAGGTCAACTGGATGACTTCTTGAACCGTTGCTAGGTATTCACTGAGGCTGAGCTGAAAATCTGACATATCTTAAATACAAAACGAATCTCCGCTATCTTACAAAATTATTTGCACATTCACATGATTAAAACTCAATCTAAAGCTGAGCCATTTGGCATGGTTTTCATTACTTAAAACACATAAGTGAATTTAATTCACTTACGACTGAGATTAAATCATTTTTATTCATGTTTTGATTGAGGTATAAATCTGCTCATGCTTTTAACGACACACATATTTATCGTTAGTTTTTGATTAAACCATGTGATTTAGCCTGTAAAACAAGCATGCAACTGATTGGAGAATGCCAAAACAGCATTTAGCAACTCCCAAAACAGCGTGAATAAAATTCAGGTTTTTCACAGAAATTTAGGTATTCGATCATCATGAGTCAAGAGTTTACATTTACACTAAAAACCATTCGTTTTGATGAAAATTATCATCCATCTGCGAATACACGCCTCACCACTAACTTTGCGAATTTGGCGCGTGGAGAAAGTCGTCAAGAAAATCTGCGCAAGACGTTAAAGATGATCAACAACCGTTTCAATGATTTAGCTCGTTGGGATAACCCAAACGGCGATCGTTACACGGTTGAAATTGAAATTGTTTCTGTGGATATTGATGTAGAGGGCAACGGCAAGACATTCCCAACGATTGAAGTCTTAAAAACCACAATTGTCGATCATTACAAGAATCAACGTATTGAAGGTATTGTGGGTAACAGTTTTTCATCTTATGTACGGGATTATGATTTCAGTGTTTTACTGCGTGAACACAATCAGAATCGTAATCAATTCAGTACACCAGAAAATTTTGGGGATTTACACGGAAAAATCTTTAAAAGCTTCTTAAACTCGAAAGCGTATCAAGATCACTTCAAAAAGTTGCCTGTCATTTGCTTAAGCGTTTCCAGCAGCAAAACTTATCATCGTACTGAAAATCAACACCCGATCTTGGGCGTGGAATATCAGCAAAATGAATTTTCACCTACCGATGAATATTTCAAAAAAATGGGCTTACAAGTACGTTATTTCATGCCGCCAAATAGCGTTGCGCCTTTTGCTTTCTACTACACAGGTGACTTACTGAGTGATTACAGCAATCTTGAGTTAATCAGTACCATCAGCACCATGGAAACTTTCCAAAAGATTTACCGCCCAGAAATTTACAATGCCAATTCGGTTGCAGGTCAGTGCTATCAGCCAAGTTTGAACTATCAAGATTATTCATTGACTCAAATTGTATATGACCGTGAAGAACGCACACAACTTGCGATTCAACAAGGTAAATTTACCGAAGAAAGTTTTATCAAGCCTCACAAAGCCATTCTTGAACAATGGGCTGCCAACTACGTTGCTTAACTGACCCAAATAGATGATTGATTATGAAAATTTTATTGCCTACATCTACCGCTGGTAGCCTGCCTAAACCTGCATGGCTTGCAGAACCAGAAAAGCTTTGGTCGCCTTGGAAATTACAAGATGAGCAACTGCTTGAAGGTAAACAAGATGCACTGATTGTCGCTTTACATGAACAACAACAGGCTGGCCTTGATATAGTCAGTGATGGTGAGCAAACCCGTCAGCACTTTGTTACCACTTTTATTGAACACTTAAATGGTGTCGATTTTGAGCAACGTGAGACGGTGCGTATTCGTAATCGTTACGATGCTAGCGTTCCAACAGTTGTGGGTGAAGTGACCCGTCCTAAATCTGTATTTGTGCAAGATGCCAAATTTTTACGTCAGCAAACCAATCAGCCAATCAAATGGGCGTTGCCTGGCCCTATGACCATGATTGATACCTTGTACGATGCACATTATAAAAGCCGTGAAAAACTCGCCTGGGAATTTGCCAAAATTCTGAATCAGGAAGCTAAAGAACTGGAAGCCGCAGGTGTCGACATTATCCAGTTTGATGAGCCTGCTTTTAATGTGTTTTTTGATGAAGTTAATGACTGGGGCATCGCGACCTTAGAACGTGCCATTGAAGGTCTGAAATGTGAAACCGCTGTGCACATTTGCTACGGTTATGGCATCAAAGCCAACACAGACTGGAAAAAAACACTCGGTTCAGAATGGCGTCAATACGAAGCAGTATTCCCTAAACTACAAAGCTCCAACATCGACATTGTTTCACTAGAATGTCACAATTCACGTGTGCCACTTGAGCTCATTGAACTAATCCGTGGCAAAAAAGTCATGGTGGGGGCTATTGATGTTGCAACACATCAAATTGAAACAGCTGAAGAAGTGGCTGACACATTACGCAAGGCATTGCAGTTTGTAGATGCAGACAAACTCTACCCTTCAACCAACTGCGGAATGGCACCTTTACCACGCAATGTCGCCCGAAGCAAAATGCAGGCTTTAACTGCAGGTGCAGCATTGCTCAGAAACGAACTTGCTTTCTAAAACTGCGCACTCATCTTTCTGCAATTTTCTGATGGGTTCAGGCAAACTGGGCTGTTAAATCGGGTGTCATTTCCCAGTCTAACAGCGCAGTTAAAATGCCATTCATCACATCGTAATATCCACAGCCTCATTTAAATTCTTACTCATGTGACACAGCACATGATGATTCTTGATTTATTTATAGAGCAATGCTGAAAGTTCTAATGAGGAGCTTAGGAACAAAGTAATGGTTGAAGCAACTGACTTTAAAAATGCAATGTCTTGGTTAACAGGTGCGGTAAATGTCGTGACCACATCGGGAGCCTCTGGTCAGCATGGATTTACTGCATCTG
Source organism: Acinetobacter sp. A1 (assembly GCF_012371315.1). Lineage (NCBI taxonomy): Bacteria > Pseudomonadati > Pseudomonadota > Gammaproteobacteria > Moraxellales > Moraxellaceae > Acinetobacter > Acinetobacter sp. A1. Next base: position 9,421 of record NZ_JAAZQY010000046.1, on the reverse strand, counting down.
CGGTATGCAGTGTGACAGATACACCACCAACGCTATTGGTCTGTATGAATCAGGCTGCACGTTCACATCTACATTTTATAGAAAATAAAATTTTGAGTGTGAACGTTCTGGGTGCACATCATCAGCATCTTTCAAATGTGTTTTCTTCCAAAATGAGTTCAGAAGAACGCTTTGAACACGCCACTTGGACCAAACTTAAAACAGGCGCACCCGTACTAGAAGATGCGTTGGTCAGTTTTGATTGTCAAATCGAGCAAACGCAAGAAGTTGGCACACACACTATTTTTATTTGCCGTATTGTCGCAATTCAACATAGCCCACATGAGCAAGGTTTGGTGTATTTTAATCGTGCTTATCACCATGTTGGACAAGCATCGATGCTTTAAACTCAGTCAGAAAATATTAAAGCAGCCGATTTGCTCATGCGAGACCAACAAGCCACTTATCTGGATTAGTTGGGCAAGGTATAGCCTTTTTCATTAAATAAACGTAACGCAGCATCACACACCTCTGTATCGTAAATGGTACCGCGTCCACGCATAATTTCAGCCAATGCCACTTCTACCCCCAAGGCAGGTCGGTATGGACGGTGTGATGCCATAGATTCAATCACATCTGCCACAGTCAGCACGCGTGCTTCAGGTAGAATTTCATCACCTTTTAAGCCATTTGGATAACCTGTCCCGTCCATACGCTCGTGGTGCTGCCCAATAATATCTGCAATCGGTATAATAAATGGCACATCTTTTAAAATGTCATAACCTGCTTGCGCATGCCCTTTCATCATTTCCATTTCAATTGGGGTTAAGCGTGAAGGCTTGGTTAAAATTTCTGAAGGTATCGAAATTTTACCAATATCATGCACCAAGCCAATTTCTTCCATTTGTAAACAACGCTTATCATCCCACCCCATTTCTTTGGCAATTGCACTGGCAATTAGGCCGACACGTCGCTCATGACCCGCAGTATATGGGTCTCGCATTTCTACCATAGTCGATACCGCTTGCAAGGTGCCGTACATGGTGTCTTCGAGTTGTTTCACATATTTAGCAATTTGCTCTTCGGCTTCTTTTTGTTCGGTAATGTCTTGTGCCATGACAATTGTGGCAGGCAAGCCATCATCCCAAATAATCATACGTGCATGTAGTGCAAAGGCGCGGATTTGCCCATTTTTATGGCACATGGCAACAGTGCAAGACACGTTTGAACGTCCACCCGCTTGTACCTGTTCCTCTGCATGCCGAATCACCTCAAGATTTTCTGGTGTTTGATCTATAAAATCAAATACATATTGACCAATCAACTCATCAACCGACCAACCCAACATTTCAGAATAGCTTGGGTTCACATATAAATAGTAGTTGTCGCGCTGCACATACATCCCCACCACGGTTTTTTCAACCATGCCACGGAAACGCTGTTCACTGTCAATTAATGCCTGCTCAGTTTGGCGGATGGTGGTTAAATCTGTCCAAGCCACAATGGCGTCTTGTCCAACAATTGCCAATGTACGATGTGCAATACGCAAACTTCCATCTTTAGCAATTAAGCTAATTTCAGGGAATTGAATCTGTTTACCCTGTTTCGCTGCCAGAATCGCATCATGCCAATTGTGTTGCATAAACTGTTGCAACTTTTCATCGGGTGCAACTTTTTTCACCCAATGCTCACGGGTGACTAGCTCATCGCCTTTATATCCAAGCCAGTTTTCATAAGCTAAATTGACCGCCACAATGCGTTCATTTGCCAAGGAAATAATTTGCATTGGCACAGGTGATTGAAAAAACACTTCTTCAAAGCGTTGTTCCATTTGCTTAGAACGACTTTCGGCAAGCTGTCGCTGTTGTTCTGCAGAAAAACGCGCTAAAGCCGATGAGATATCTTTAGACAGATTTTGTAATAACTGAATTTGCTCATGGTCAAACTCATCACTACTTGTGGTATAGAGTCCAATTAAGCCCCAGAAATATCCTTGAAACATCAACGGCGTTAGTGCTGCTTGGCAGATTTTTTCTTGTTTTAAATAGCGACGCCACGCTTGGTATTCCTGCGATGCATTTTCATACTGATCATCATTTAAAACATAGGTATACACATCAATATCGGCACTGCTGTTTTTCACTTTTTGCAGTGGATATGGCGCTTCTTGGTTCAATGCCTGCTGCAGCGTCATCAGGATGTGTGCATCAATATTGTGATGAAATTCTATAGACAGCATTTGATCTGCATGGCTATCTAGCTTCATGGCAATAAAGATTTTGTCAAAGCTACCTAAACGCAATAACACATGCTGTAGTTCTTTTAACAAACCATGTTGGTTTTTGCTATGTGCAATGACACGGTTTGTTTCACTAGATAATTGATATAAATAGGTCAAGCGCTCCACACGTGCTTGGGACTTTAAGCGACTATAGACCTCTGTAATTTGACTGCAAATATGATCAATTAAATTTTGTTCTTCTGGCGTAAATTCGGGCATCAGCTCAGGCTGCTCATACCAAATTCTGAGCATACCAAAGCTTTGTTGTTGATGCTGAAATACAGATTGCAACTCAGACTGATTTTCAGTCGTACGGGCGTCGCCTAAATTGCCCCATTCACTTTCAATATTAATGCGCAGCTGTTCAGGGTGTGAAAAGCCTGAAGGAATAATCTTTAACGCTTTACCAAGCAAATCTGCCATGTCGGCTTTATGCTCATTACACAACTGATTAATCTGATTTAAGCAACGTACTTCTTTTACCCGATCACGTAAATCTCGGAGTAATCGCTCACGTTGTGTTACATCACGAACCACCATCACCCACACGGTTTTTTGACCTAAACGCTCGGTAAAAGGTGCGACATGACATTCAATGGTTTTCTGATCGGGCAAAGCCAGTTGTACCAAAAACTCATGTGGTTTTTGATTTAAACGTGAACATACAGGGCAGTTTTCAGCAAGCACGCGCGGATCATGCAATAATTCATGTACAGAACAACCCACTAAGCGTGCTGCAGACCTACCATGCACACGTGTAGCTGCTAAATTTGCCTGCTGAATTGTTTGATTGGCTTTTACAATATAGGTTGGGTCTGGAATGGTGTCATAAGTGCTTGCTGCTTTTGACAACATGCTAAACGGCTCTTTCAGGGTCGATTCCACTAAGGCAATATAAATAAACCAGTACGAATAAACCTTGAGTACATGCCCCCATAAATTGGCATCTGAATAAATCGATACATATTGAGTAAAGGTAAATTCCGAAGCCATCATGGTGAGCATGGACAAGCTAATACCAAAGGTCAGTTTTGGATTTAAGTATTTACGGCGTTGCCATAAATAAACCAGAGCGACTGCCAAAACCGCAATAATCAGATATTCACTATAAATTTTAAAGGATGTGAGCCCCTGCCCATCCACAAAGGCGGCTGGGAAATACCCTTGCATAATGGCAACCACCAGTGAAATGCTCACCACCCCAAAAAATACATTCAGCTGCAATGGCTTAATGGCACGGGTGAGCATAAACGGCGCGGCTAACATAGCAAAAGCTTGCAACAATCGTGCTGCTATCCAAAGCTGAGTGGCAGGGTTTGCACTTTCAATCGGCAGCAGTTGCATGCCTTGAAAAAGTAACGTGTGGAATAAGTCAATCAGTCCACACCAACCAATTGCGATGGCAATAAACACCACAAAATAGTTTCGAGTAAAATGCCGAGAAATGAGGGTCACAATCAAGGTTGTAACCGCAATCACAATTGAAATTAATTCAGCTAGTGTATGGGTGAATAAAAAACCAAGCGAACGATTGCTACCTACACCAAATCAGCACTGCAAAATAGGTGGGCGTCAAGATCATCATATAAGGAGAAATAAACGACTTTAAGTCGAATACATCTGGTGATAACTGGTCACGAGATGATTTAGCCATAATATTTCCCCTATGAGATAACCTCATGGTATTGAATAAAATCGCACATCCATACCCTAAAGTATTTTAAAGCACGACTTACACCTACAGCCCCAATACATCAGGGACTACCGCTTTGTAAAATTAAATCCCACCCCTACATTTTGCCAAATTTATGCAACTTTTCAATAATTTAATTCTGAATTTGCATCATATCAAACAGACACTAATTTCAAATCACCGGCTATTTATGCAGCTTGTTTTCACTCAAACTTAAGTTTCACTTAATAATGTAGAATAATTTCACTGGAGTGTGTATCTATCAATACTGATCTAGCAAAGGCTTGCTTTATGCTTCAGCCTTCACCACCAATACTGGCAATTGCGTAGAACCCAATACATGCGCAGCCACACTACCCAATAACATTTTTTGCATTCCTGTACGGCCATGCGACCCCATAACAATACAATCGGCTTCCAGTTCTGTAGCGAGCGACACAATACTCTGTCCAATAGATAAACTTTTAATCACTCGGGTTTGCGCATCTACACCAACACTTGCAGCAATATCACTGGCTTGTTGCAAAGCTTTTTCTGCATTGGCATAAACTTGTACAAAATATTCTTTCATTGGCGCAGAAACATAGTAATAGGCAAAATCTAAATCTTTATACGGGTCTTCTGCCACGAGGCTAATCAGGGTCAATTCACCATTACAGGCTTTGGCAATTTCAGCAGCATGCTGTACCGCTGCTAAAGAAATTTTGGAACCATCTACAGGTACTAAAATATTCTGAAATGACATTTGAATTTCCCCTTTAAATTTATCAATTTATGTTCAGTACAATGACGTTCATCTTACAGTCTATTGATCAATTTACAAGGAGCCTGTTGCTTTACAAACTGTGCTCGCCTGCGATGTTCTCACCAATACAAAAATATGGATACCGCACAGATTGCCTGAAATTACAATCAAATTTCGCAGCGAGACTGCCCCTGATTTGACGATTTATTACGATAAATTTTATAGAATGATTTATGCTATAAATCACATATCCATTGATGAAAATTAAATAACAAGAGAGTTTTCTATGCCGCATTCTTACCACCGCGAAAAACATTATATTGAACGCTCTGGATGGTTACGCGCTGCAGTATTGGGTGCAAATGATGGGATTATTTCAGTCACCAGCTTAGTGGTCGGCATGGCAGCCAGTGGTGCCTCTTCACAAACTTTATTGGTCACTTGTATTGCAGGTTTAATTTCAGGTGCAGCCTCTATGGCCGCAGGGGAATATATTTCGGTCAAATCGCAACAAGACATTGAACAAAATGACCTTGCCATGGAAGCACGTGAGTTAGAATTGCATCCTGAACACGAACTAAAAGAGCTTAAGAATATTTATATGTTGCGTGGTTTAGATGAAAAACTTGCCGAACAAGTAGCGCAACAATTAACTGCACATAATGCTTTAGATGCGCATGCACGTGATGAAATTGGAATTTTAGAACATACCTCTGCCCAACCTTTTATGGCGGCATTTTCATCGGCCTTGGCATTTACTGTAGGTTCACTGTTTCCATTAGTCTCCATTCTACTGTTGCCAGAACAACAACTCGCTAAAGGCGTTATGTTGGTAGGTGTAATCAGTTTAGGCATCATGGGAGCTTTGGCGAGCTATGTAGGTGGTGCAAGCATGTGGAAAGGTGCTTTGCGCGTCATGGTGTGGGGTATTGTGGCCATGTTGTTCAGTTCATGGATTGGCTCAATGTTCCATGTCGCTGTTGCCTAGTTTTAAATTCAGTTAAAGCAGCCCTTAATCTAACCATAGAAAGGGCTGCTTGATCTCTAAACAAGTTAAATTCATTCTTAAAATGCTTATTTTTCTCTAAACCGACTGCATTGCTACACAATAGCCCTACGTGCTTTACACAATTTTTAAAATCATTTTAAGCCAAGCTTAAGTTTGCAATTCTAGGCTAAAGCATCTCACAACATCTTCGATTGCATGACGATGACTCAACAGCCACAACCCCACCACACACCTTCTATTTTTTCGAGATTTAGATGGGGCGCTCCATCTATTTCATTGTTGAAGTTCAATTTACTGCTAGCTGTGTGGCTGGGTGTGGTCTTAAACTATGGATTTTATGAAAAAATTCATCAATTTACCCCGTATCAGGGTGTCAAAGCCACTGGCTTATTAATCGCAACAGTGCTTGTGATTGTGGCGGCGTATCATCTGTTATTGCAGTGGCTGAACTGGCGCTGGAATGCCAAAATAATGGCCAGTATCTTCATTGTGGTGGGCGGTTTTAGTGCCTATTTTGTGAATAGTTTAGGTGTTGTCATCACGCCTGACCAAATTCAGAATATGCTGCAAACCGATGTACGTGAAGTGCGTGATTTGTGGTCTATACGCTTGATCATTTGGAGCACCCTATTGGTGATTGCTCCCCTAAGCCCCAAATAATCCAGCCCGTCCAAAGCGTATGGCTTAAAAAATGCGCCCCGCGCATCATTTGTGCCCAGCCCATGGCAAAACCTAAAATCAAAGCGGCAAGTAGAAAAAAATATGCCCGCTTAGGCCGTGTAGTGCGATAAATAAAATATCCGACCAATAATGCAAAACCGCTTGAAGCATGGCCACCTGGGAAACAATACCCTGTGGTAGCACTTAAGTCCCATAAAATTCCCTGCGTTGTAGCCACTGCCATATCCCATGGGCAGGCATGCGCCGATTGTGATTTTAAAATAGCAATTGTGCTTGTTGCGAGCATCACCATAATAAAGAAATACCCAAATTCCCTGCGTGGATGGAATTAAAATTAGATTGAGCAACACAATTTGCCGAAAGGCAGCTTCTTGGGTAAACGCCGTTTTTAATCCAGCCCATGAATAACGAGCGGCATTGAGAATTCGTTGCACACCAATTGTGCCTTTATAGGGAGAACGAGGAAGCATCATTCCGTCACATTCTAAATGAAGGTGACTCATGCTAGAGGATTCATCTTAAAACTGGCTTAATTGCAGTGGGGTTAATTTATTAAAAATAATTCTTGTTCCATCGTGGGATATTGAAAAAAACTAGGATCTATAACTTTTTAATATCTAAAAATCATTGTTTTAGAAAAAATCTCACCTTTTTCAATATCAGAATATTTTAAGTTTTGGATCACCCTACCGCTAAAACTCACGGTTGCACCAACTGCTCAGCTTCCACTTTTTTCATATCAAATTCAGGACTTTCCTTCGCCTGAATAATTTGTACTGGAATAAAACGCACCTGTACCATACTTGGTTTGCCTCTTGGGTCTTGTTTTAATTTCTGATTCAAATCTGAAATTTGCTGTGCTTGAGGAGCAAGATCACCACGTAAAACTACCCGAACCAAAGTCATGTCACTACGACGGTCAAACTGTACCGTATCAATTAAATTATTATGCTGATTCAATTGTTCAGCAATGGTCGTTTCTATATGGTTTTCATAAAGTTGCTTATTGAGCATAAAAAGAAAATTAAATGTTAAATAAACTCCTAAACCCAATAAAAAAATTAAACTCATTGCGTTTCTTTTTATGAATTCGAGTACATTACTCTGCACTTCTTCATCTGAACCACGTCTAAAACCAGCCATCCACAATACAAGTGAAGAACTAATTTGTATGGCAACAATATTGGTCATAGCCAATAATACCGCATTGGCTGCATGTTTCCATTCCAAATGGGCCAATAAAATACCACTCGCCACCAAAGGTGGAACCAAAGCTGTTGCGACCGCAACCCCAACCACAGCCACCGACAGACGTGGAGAAACTGCTGCAAATGCACCCGCTGCACCACCAGCAAGTGCAATCATCAAATCCATAATGGTAGGTTGAGTGCGAGATAAAATTTCATGGGTAATTGGAAGGTTAATATTGATTAAACCCAACACCACACCAATCACAACAATCATAACCACGCCAAGCACCAAGGTTTTGAATGCTGTTTTAAACAACAACCAGCGGTTATCAATAAAAGCTAGCGCAATCCCCGATATTGGCCCAAGCATCATCGCTACTAACATTGCACCAATGACCACTGCAGCTGAATTTGACAATAAGCCATAACCTGCAATAACAGCAGCCAAAGCATTCATAATAAAAAAGGTTTTACTTGGCAGCGCATCGGCCTGAATATTCAGACGCACCTGTTTATGATCAATTTTCTTGGAGTTTTCTCTGGCCGCTTGTTTATATTTGAGTTTTTCCTTGAGCAACTCGTATTTTTCTTGTTCAGGGCCATCATCTACCACAATGGTTGCTTCTTGATCTTTATCCATCTTCTGCCTCGGTTAGGCTAAGCAGGTATAACCTTAAGATTCCAGCTCAGCCGTAGAACGTGTGCAGTTACGCCCACTGTGTTTTGCTTCATACAACTTATTGTCAGCTATCTCCAAAACTTCAGAGACATCTAGTGCGTCTTTAGGCCAGAAAGAAATGCCTATAGAGATCGTGATTTGCCCCATGTCATGAATAGTGCTTTCCTGCATGGTTTTGCGCAGACGCTCTGCGGCTTTATACGCCACACTTGGCTCGCCTGTGGTCATTAACACAACAAACTCTTCACCACCACTACGGCAACAAATATCATGCTCTCTGAAATTATCTTGCATAAATCGTGCAAGTGTCTGCAACACTAAATCACCTTTAGCATGCCCATATTGATCATTGACCCTTTTAAAGAAATCAATATCTATGGCTAAGGCTGCAAATTCAGTCCGCGTATCAATTAATTCATTTAAAAAAAGTTGCATACCACGACGATTATACAAACCTGTCAGTGGGTCTGTATTTACATGTTGCTTTAATTCTGAAATTCGGTGACTAAACGTTTCAGAACTGAGCAACAGTGACGTTCTAAACTTTAAAACCTCAAAATACCAAGGATCGACCTCTTTAATTTTATATTGAATATCTGGCTGATTCAGCATACTTGCCATTCTAGCCAAACGATTCAGTGGTGAAGCAATAAAATTAGAAATCCACCAAATCAAGATAAAAATAAATAAGTAGAAAATAAAAATACCCAAAGATACTTCTAAAATTAAAGTATTCGCTTTAGCAAACAATTCATCTGTAGGCTGTTGAGATATTACTGTCCAGTTCACACTTGGGATATGTGCAAAACCTGCTAAGTTATCAACACCTCGACTATCCACCAATCTTATAGAACCACTTTTATTTTTTCTTATATAGCCCAAACCAGTATTATTGACAATTTTATCACCAATACGTTTTTCATCTGGGTGGAAAATAATTCGATCATGTTGATCAACAACATACATATAGCTATTTTTATAATCATACTGATTAGACAGCAGTGGCTTTGTTGCACAAAGATTTGAAATGCAAAGCGCCCCTAATTGAGCAAAATTTAAGGCGTAACTTGGGTAAGTGGTCGACCTAATTGGCGACGATATTCAGGTCCATGTTTCTTGCGTTTCCATTCGCCCTCACCTAGAAACTTCATGCCTGTAGAGTCC
>NZ_JAAZQY010000045.1:0-15391 GCF_012371315.1 Acinetobacter sp. A1 | reverse complement strand
CTTCGCGCTGATGGTAGTGTGGGGTTACCCATGTGAGAGTAAGTCATCGCCAGCTCATTATTCTAAACACCCTCAACTAACGTTGAGGGTGTTTTTTTATGGATAAAATAAAATGTTAAGAATAATAATCACATTTTAATTTTGTAAAAACAACATTAAATCCATAATTAATAAAAGGATTTAGACTAATGTTGAATTTTTACTTCCCTTGTTTTGTGTGAAAGTTACACAATCTACTTGAATAGCAAAGTGGACATGGATGACTGATAAAAATGAAAGTCTTCACTGTAAAAAACGCTATTTGAGTTCACTGAAACACAGCTCACAGGAGGTGAGGAATGGCACATCAAGCAATTAACGTGAATGATGTCATTGATCACGCAAAATTCAAACCATTTCATTTTAATGTCGTGGCATGGTGTCTACTGATCATTTTATTTGATGGCTACGACTTGGCAATTAATGGCGTTGTTTTGCCATTATTGATGGATGAATGGGGCTTGAGTGCTGTTCAGGCGGGTATGCTTGCCAGTACTGCCTTGGCAGGTATGATGTTTGGTGCCATGATTTTTGGTTCTTTGGCCGATAAAATTGGCCGTAAGAAAGTCATCATGATCTGTATTGTGCTATTTAGTGGTTTAACCTTTGCGGGTGGTTTTGCTTCTAATCCCACTGAGTTTGCAATTTTACGTTTCTTGGCGGGTCTAGGGATTGGCGGTGTAATGCCAAACTTGGTGGCATTAACTTCAGAATATGCACCTAAAACTATGCGTAGTACGCTCGTTACCACGATGTTCAGTGGTTATGCGGTTGGTGGTGTAATGGCTGCATTACTCGGCTCATGGTTTACCCCAAGTTTTGGTTGGGAAATTATGTTCTTTATTGCAGGGATTCCATTATTTTTATTGCCTGTGATTTGGAAATTCTTACCTGAGTCTTTGACTTTTATTGTAAAAGAAAACAAGCAAGATCAAGCACGTCCAATTGTGGCGTGTTTAGCACCAGATTTGAAAATTACGCAAGACACAACATTTGAATTGTACCAAGCAGATGTGCCAGAAGCGGCCAATGTGGTGAGCTTGTTTAAACGTGGTCGTGCAGTCAATACACTATTGTTCTGGTTGGCATTCTTTACGTGCTTATTAACCATGTATGCGCTTAGCAGTTGGTTGCCTAAATTGATGATGGCAGCTGGCTACTCGATGGACAACAGCTTAATGTTCATGATGGTGATGAACGTAGGTGCAGTTGTGGGTATTGTGGGTGGTGGTATTTTAGCAGACCGTTTCCATCTAAAACCTGTGTTAATGTTCTTAGGCATCATGGGTGCGTTGGTGATGAGCTTAATGGGCTTCCAGTCTAATCAGTTCCTACTTTACATCTTGGTATTTTTGGCAGGCGCGGCTTCAATAGGCTCACAAATGTTGCTATATAGCTATGTCGCACAATATTACCCACTTGCAGTACGTTCTACAGGGATTGGTTGGTCATCTGCGATTGGCCGTATGGGTGCGATTGTAGGGCCAATCTTAATTGGCGGTTTGTTGGGCATGAACTTGCCCGCTCACTTCAATTTCATGGCCGTAGGTTTACCTGTCTTGATTACTGCAATTGCTGTTGCCTTAATCATGAATGAAGATGAAGCTGAACAAATTAAAGCTGGCAAAGCAGTAGCCGCAAAAGCTTAATTTGAAGTTCTGATCATAAAAAATCCTCAACGTTGCTTGGGGATTTTTTATGGATTGTATTGATTAAAAATAGATAAAATTGCCAATAAAAGCATAGATAAAATATGCAGATAAAAAGAAACCCCATCATCCTGACGGGGTTTCTTTGTATTTCGTGTTTTAGGTATAACTCCTGTCGTACCTCACGATCCTGATGCGCAAACATATTATTGTTGTTTTCTGTTTGGGAAACGTCCTGTTTCCTGATGATTTAAGAATATCAAAGCTGCACTCGGCTGCCTAGCATCTAATGGCGGCAGTCGTTGTAAGCAAAAACTGACAAGGCTATGTGGGTTTGGATTCAGCCGAAACCGATAGTTTTGAGCAAATGATAAAATACTGAACTTATTTTTGTGTATAAACAGGCGTATACTGAGACTAATCTGGGAGTAAATATGTCTGATTTGTCTGCAGCATCTCATATTCAGTATGGCTCAAAACCGTTTAAGGCAATTCTTTTTTCACTGTTTTTAGCAGGGTTTGCCTCTTTTTCGATTTTGTATTGCGTGCAGCCGATGATGCCAATTTTGGCAGATTTTTTTAACGTTACGCCAACGCAAAGTAGTTTTCCGCTGTCATTTTCTACGGTGGCCTTAGCTGTAGGTCTGTTATTTACAGGCTTTATTTCAGATCGTTTTGGGCGAAAACCCATTATGGTACTGGCGTTATTTCTTGCTTCAATTTTGCTGATTTTGAGTGCTTTATTGCCCATTTGGTCGTTCTTTTTAAGTACCCGCGTTTTGATTGGTATTGCTGTTAGTGGTGTTGCTGCTGTCGCTATGACCTATATTGGCGAAGAAATTCAGCAGCAAGATATTGGCTTTGTTATGGGGCTGTATATTTCAGGCACAGCGATTGGTGGTATGAGTGGCCGTTTAATTGCAGGGGTTTTGGTTGATTTTGTTTCTTGGCAAACGGCAACTTTGGTGATTGGTGGATTAAACCTGATCATTGCAATTATCTTTTATTTACTCTTGCCTGCATCCAAAAATTTTACAGCGTATCCAATTCGCTTATCACGTTTTAAAGATGCCTTTGTGGCCAATTTAGCAGACCGTAAATTAAGAATCCTGTTTCTGCAGGGCTTTTTGTTGATGGGCTGTTTTGTCAGTATCTTTAACTATATTAGTTACTACTTGTTAGCCAAACCATTTGAGCTTTCTCAAGTTTGGATTGGGGTGATTTCAATTGCCTACTTGGCAGGCATTTATAGTTCACCGCGTGCGGCAAGTTGGGGGAATCGGATCGGGCGTGAACGGGTATTGCCAGTGGTGATCGTACTGATGCTTGCTGCACTTTGGCTGATGTCGATTGCACATTTGGTGGTGGTATTACTTGCTTTACTCTTATTTACCTTTGCCTTTTTTGCAGCGCATTCTACGGCCAGCAGTTGGGTGTCAATTCAGGCACTGCAATATCGTGCGGTAGGCTCATCTTTATACTTATTTAGTTATTACATGGGTTCCAGTTTGTTGGGCAGTGGCAGCGGGCTGATTTGGGAACAATGGGGTTGGACAGGATTAACTTGGGTGATGAGTCTGGTTTTAGGCTTGGCTTTGCTGGGTGCATGGCGTTTAAAAGCAAAAGTCTGAACGATGGCTTGATGCAATTTCGGCTGTGTTGATTAATTTAATGATCCTTTACCTACACAAAATTAATAAAAATTAGCCACCTGATTTTGCATATTTTTTAATCAAGCAAGATGAACGGAATTCATGCTAAAATGATCGGCTTTCATCTTTGATGACTACCGATCTTCCACTTGCCAGCCGAGAATTGCAAGCCATGTCTACTGCTTATACTGCTCAGACCGCACCCAAAGCGTTGTTTGATTACGATAAATACTGGGCGTCATGTTTTGAGCCTGCGCCATTTTTGCCGATGTCACGCGAAGAAATGGATCAGCTGGGTTGGGATGCCTGCGATTTTATTCTAGTTTGTGGCGATGCCTATATTGATCATCCTTCTTTTGTGTCAGGGGTGATTGGTCGTGTGCTTGAAGCACAGGGCTTTCGTGTTGGGATTATCGCACAACCAGACTGGACCAATGTGGAGTCGTTTCGGGTCTTAGGTAAGCCAACCATTGCTTGGGGCGTTACCGCAGGCAATATGGATTCGATGATCAACCGCTATACTGCAGACCGAAAAATCCGTTCTGACGATGCTTATTCACCAGACAATGTACCGAATAAACGTCCAGACCGTGCTGCAACCGTGTACTGTCAGCGCTGTCGTGAAGCTTTTCCTGATGTGCCTGTTTTACTTGGCGGGATTGAAGGCTCTTTGCGTCGTATTGCACATTATGACTATTGGTCAGACAAAGTTCGTCGCTCCATTTTAATGGATTCTAAAGCAGACTTGCTGATGTACGGCAATGGCGAGCGTTCCATTATTGAAGTCATGCACCGTTTGGCTAAGGGTGAAAAAATCCATGACATTACCGATGTACGTGGAACCGCATTTATTATTAATAAACATAACCGTGCGGCCAAAGCCAAATTTGTTGAAATTGCATCGAATGATGTGGACAGCGTAGGGCGTGTCGATCCAATCATCAACCCTTATGTGATGACCGAAGATTTAGACGGTTGTGAGATTGAAAAAGAAAAAGGCAACAAGCTTGCCCAATATCAAAATTTCCAAAAAGATGTGGTGAACAATCCGATTGTGCGTGAAGGCGATCAGTTGGATGCAGATACCCAGATTGTACAATTGCAACCTGCATCTAAAGCCATTAAACACAAATTACCACCACGTGAGCTGGCTGTCATTCGTTTGCCTTCTTTTGAAGAAGTCAGCGCAGATCCTGTGTTGTATGCACATGCTAACCGTATTCTGCATTTAGAAACCAACCCAGGTAATGCCCGCGCGTTGGTACAAAAGCATGGTGAACGTGATGTGTGGTTGAATGCACCACCTATTCCATTGACCACTGAAGAAATGGACTATGTGTTCGATTTACCGTATGCACGTTTGCCGCATCCAGCTTATGGTAATGCACGTTTCCCAGCCTTTGACATGATCAAGTTTTCGGTCAATATCATGCGTGGTTGTTTTGGTGGTTGTACATTCTGTTCAATTACCGAACATGAGGGACGGATTATTCAAAACCGTTCTGAAGAATCGATTTTGCGTGAAGTCGAAAAAATTCGTGATACTGCCCCTGGGTTCACAGGCATTATTTCAGACTTGGGCGGTCCAACGGCCAATATGTATCGTTTGCACTGTAAAGACCCAGAAATTGAAAAGAATTGCCGTAAACCATCCTGTGTATTCCCAGGCGTATGCCAAAATTTACATACCGACCATGCGCCATTAACTCAGTTGTATCGCAAAGCGCGTGAGTTGAAAGGCATTAAGAAAATTCTGATTGGTTCAGGCTTGCGTTATGACTTGGCGGTGTTGAACCCTGAATATGTTCGTGAGTTGGTGACGCATCACGTGGGTGGTTATTTGAAAATTGCGCCTGAACATACCGAAAAAGGTCCATTATCTAAGATGATGAAACCGGGCATCGGAACTTATGATCGCTTTAAACAGATGTTTGATCGTTTCAGTAAGGAAGCAGGTAAAGAGCAATATTTGATTCCGTACTTTATTGCTGCGCATCCGGGTACCACCGACTACGACATGATGAATTTGGCCTTATGGCTGAAAAAGAATGGTTTCCGTGCCGATCAGGTGCAAACTTTCTATCCATCGCCAATGGCGACGGCTTCAACCATGTACTACACCGGTAAAAACCCACTGGCTAAAGTGGCGCGTTATACTGAAAACGTAGATATTGTAAAAGGCGAAAAGCGTCGTCGTTTGCATAAGGCTTTCTTGCGTTACCATGATCCGAATAACTGGCCGTTGCTACGCGAAGCTTTAAAAGAAATGGGGCGTGCCGATCTGATTGGTAATTCTAAACAGCATTTGATTCCGACCTATCAACCGCAAGGCACAGAAGGGCAATATCAATCTGTACGTAAGAAAAATTCAACAGTAGCGGGTGATTCGCAAAAACGAACAGGTCAAACTGGCAACCGTGGTCAGAATAGTAATCGTCCGAAGAAAGGGCAGATTTTGACTCAGCACACGGGTTTGCCACCTCGTGAAACAGGCGAAAAACGTCCATTTTCACAGAAAAAATCTAAGCCAAAATCTAGAGCTTAAGTTAATTCGGAACTGACCAAAGGACGCTGCTGCGTCCTTTTTTATAGGTATTTTCATTTCATCGGAATTGTTCGACAATCGAAATGCTTAAGCATTGCATTGTTTTTTAAGCATGTTATACAGTACAGACATACGAAGATAAAAAGCACGCTGCTATATGCTACAGCACTTAGACAAAAGGCTAGCTTGTGAAACAAAACGTCTATTTCTATGATGGTTTTGTGAGTGTTGCATGTAGTTTCATAAATTGAATGCTTAAATAAAAAAGCGTGTTATATACTGATTTGATGAAAAAATCGGCATGAAGCCGAAACAACTATAAAAATGATTTTAAGGAATGAATTATGACCATTTATTTTTTGATAGGGGTTTTTATACTTATTTTCTTTCTCTTGATGACGGTAAAGAGTTTGGAAAATAAAGAAAAACCTCAGGACAGTGCACTGAAGCAACGTGCGATTTTCAGTTTGAATGAACAACTGACCTATACACGTTTGCAAGAAATTTTACCTAAGCATACCGTATTGGC
Source organism: Acinetobacter sp. A1 (assembly GCF_012371315.1). Taxonomy (NCBI): domain Bacteria; kingdom Pseudomonadati; phylum Pseudomonadota; class Gammaproteobacteria; order Moraxellales; family Moraxellaceae; genus Acinetobacter; species Acinetobacter sp. A1. The sequence goes on along the minus strand of NZ_JAAZQY010000045.1, from coordinate 8,977 downwards.
GCATGTGTCTTTTGATGCCTTGCTGACCACGAAATTTTCCCGTACTCGCCATAAATACCGTAATATGGTGGCTGACTTTGTGGTGCTAGATGCAAACAATCAAGTGGTGGCGATTGTCGCTTTAGATGATGTTTTAATGCTGAAACGTAGTCGTAATGCACAATATCAGGATGAGTTATTGCGTTTGGCGGGCTATAAAGTGCTGCGTTATGAAGAAGTGCCAGAATATCACGAATTACGCGAAGCTTTTGGGCAGTCATCATCATCTTATGCAGATTTAGAAGATTTGGATACTGCGCTAAAGAAGTATGATTTTTTAGCACATTCTGTACGCCATAAGGTGAAAGTTTTGGGCTAAGCCGTTGCAGCTAAAATTGCTTGATCGATCATATGAATCAGCATGTCGTCATGACATGCTGATTTTTTGGATTAGCTGTGACTCTTGATTTAATCGCATCTGTTTTTAGGTTTGGTTGGGATTAAGGTTTGACTGCAACCACAGTCATTTCCACCAAAACATCGGGGTGATACAGCTTGGCTTCTACACAAGTACGCGGCAAGGCTTGAATGTCTGCCACCCACGCATCCCAGACGCTATTCATAGCGGCATAATCACGTTCTATGTCTTTCAGAAAAATCATCACCGACATAATCTGAGATTTATCGGTCCCTGCATCTGCCAGTAAACGGTCTATCATCGCTAAAGTTTGCTGTGTCTGGCCATAAATATCTTGCTGTGTGTCTTCAGCCAATTGTCCTGCCAAATGCACTAAATTGCCTGAAATGGCAATTTCAGAATAACGTTGTTGAACATGCAGACGTTGTACAGCCATGGAATGTGATCCTTGCACCAAACAATAGGGTTAAAGCGTGCACTATTATAGAGGTTGGCAATTTATTGGAAAATAGAAGCGATGCCACTTTAAGTAAGATTTAGAAGAATTGAGCTGTTTGATCAGAAGAAGATATGGAGAGGGTGTGTTCGATTGGGCGAAGTGCCAAGCGCAGAGTTGTCCTGTAATCTTCGGATTTGATCGTCACGCCAATCACAGGACAAGTATGCCAAAAGTAATGGTGATTTTTGGCATCTCAGCGTATGTACGGATAAATACATCGCGCGCATAGATTACTCTAAAAAGCCCTACTGTGAAGTGCAAATTGTTTTATTTTTATTCGTTTGTCTGAATTTTATACAAATGGGTAGCACTGAGTGTTGATTGAGGCTGAAAATCACTACATTCAAAAGTACAGTAATTAACAGGGTTTAAAATGTTTAAAGTAAGGACAATTGTGCTTGTTCTTCAGCAGGGCTTAGCTGATATAGTCCGACACCAATTAAACGAAATTGATCTTGCGGTGCGATACGCATTTCAGCCAGGAGTATTTGCAATACATCCTCCAAGTCCTTTTTACTGGACAATGGCTGTTTAAAACTTTTACTGTGCTGTAAGACCTGAAAGTTTTTGAGTTTCAGTTTGGCGGAGACGCCATGTGCGACATAATGCTTTTTTTCTAAACTGCGCCAAACCTGATCGATTAAACCTGACCAGTAGCCAGTACATTCCGCTAGGGTTAAATCATCATCAAAGGTAATTTCCTTAGAAATTTGTTGGCGTTCACGTTCTGCTTGTACAGGACGTTCATCTATACCTTGTGCAAATAAAAATAGGCGCTGGCCGTATTTGCCAAAATGATGAATCAGAATATTTTCTTCAATATGTTGTAAATCACCCAAAGTGGTTAAGTTCAGACTTTTGAGTTTTTCCTGAGTAACTTTACCTACGCCAGGAATTTTCTTGAGCGGTAAGTCTTGAATAAATTGCTGTACTTGACTGGGTTTAATGACACAAATGCCATTGGGTTTGTGCCAGTCAGAGGCGATTTTGGCTAAAAATTTATTTGGCGCAACCCCTGCCGAAGCTGTTAAGCCTGTGCATTGAAAAATATCTTCCCGAATCCGCATCGCAACTTCGGTTGCACTTGGAATGTGCTGTAAATTTTCTGTGACATCTAAATAGGCTTCATCTAAAGACAAAGGTTCGATCAGTGGCGTATAACGCTGAAATATTTGATGAATTTGTGCAGAGACTTCACGGTACAGGGCAAAATTGGGTTCTAGTACCACCACTTGCGGGCAGCGTTTGCGGGCTTGTGACATTGACATGGCCGAGCGTAAACCAAACTCACGCGCAGGATAAGACGCTGCCGCAATTACCGCACGTGGATGATGTGAGGCAATCACCACAGGCAAATGTCGTAGCTCGGGGCGACTGCGCAGCTCGACAGATGCATAAAAGGCATCCATATCAATATGAATGATTTTTCGCATGGTACAGAACAATAGTTGAATCGTGTAGATTTCAACAGTATCGCATGTTTAGGAAGCAGGGTGTAGCTTCTGACGCAGCGGATAAGGCGTAGTGGTATCTAACAAAATCACCTGCGTGTTTTGCGATTCGGCATATTCAATTAGGCTTTGCATGCTGCGTGGCCCGTGGTCAGCAATGCGGGGTAAAAATTGCAAAGTTTGAGATAATGGCAGAAAAAAATTATCCCAGTGAATTGGAATGACCACGCTTGGTTGTAGGGTGCCCAGTGTTTCATTTAAATACTGCTGCTGAAAGGTCGTAGATTGTTTGGAAAGTTGTGCAATGCCCAAAAATAGGGTGTTGACCTGCAAATGTTGTAGTTGTTTAGGAATGGCTCCTGTGCTGGCTTTGACCAAAATATTTTGTTCAGGATGCTGAATGTAATAGTCGAAACTGCCACCTTCTTTAAATTCATAAAAACGGGCAGGTAAATGTAAGGGGTGGGTGATCTGTTCACCTAAATCATTGTTGACGGCTGTGGCAGGTGTGTGCTGTGAAGGAATGGCTGTAATTTTGAACTTTCCAATCTGAAAAGGTTGCACAGGATTGACGTGGCTTAAACGAGTTTCAGGAATCTTTGCTGCACGGGCAATATTTAAACTGCTGTTTGAACCGATAATTTGGCTGTGCTGTAGTTGCTGCGCCAAAAATGGCAAATCCAGACTATGATCATAGTGTGAATGTGTGACTAAAATCGCCCGAGTGCGTTGCAATTGATGTTGTTGAATCAAACTGTTAAGCAGATCGGGCTGGCTTTGCAGTCGGCTAAACATAACCTGTGATAATGACGGACGACTGAAAAACCCATCAATTAAAATTTGGCTGTCACCATCATCAAATAATAAGGTGGACACACCAAAATAATGAACCTTTAAGCCAGTATTTGTTGTCTCAGATGTGGTGTTGTTTGATGTTGTCGGGTGACTCGGTTGGTATTGCCAAGCAGCAAACTGTTCTACTTTGCCTACAGGTTGTAGTAGGTAAAAGAGTGCGAATCCTAAGCAAATACTGAGAGCGAGCACCGCCCAAAGCAGTCCTTTGATGATTTTCATGGTGGTATTTTTTTATTGTGATGCCGCTATCTTGTTATTTTTTTGGCGAGGCTTCAAGGTTTAAAGGCTGAATAGCATAACTGTCTAAAAACTGTTGCCATTGTTTGGCATTGCCATAAAAAACATTCAGGTCTACCCGTGTGGCAATCCCTGCAATTTTACCTTGATTAGTATGTTGCCAGAACAGCCATTTGGGCTGACCTGCCAGTTGTGGTTTGCCATGATATTCTCTGACCCACAGCGGTGTATGGGCAAAACTTTCGGTCAATACCATATTGTAGAAGGCTTTGGATACATAAAAAATAGGCTGTTTTTCATAGTGCTGATACAGGGCATCGTGCATGCTTTGAATTTCTTTGAGTAACTGCTCTTTGGTGTAGGTGTTGATGCAGTTGCTGTCATATTCCAAATCAATGACAGGTGGTAGGCTGTCCTGCTTTTTGGGCACCGTGTTCATAAAGTTTTCTGCCTGAGTTTTTCCATCACGACATAGCCGATAAAAATGATAGGCACCGACCAAAAAACCACGTTCACGGGCTTTGAGCCAGTTGTGCTGAAATTTTTGGTCTTTAAAGTCACCGCCTTCGGTAGCTTTTAAATAGACAAAGGCATATTTTTGTGGCGAGATTTTATGCCACTGAATTTCCCCTTGATGATGGGATACATCAAAACCCTGAATAGGATAGTCCTGTGCAGCAGCAGGGGACTGTCGCAGAATACCGAAATATATGAATACCGCCAAAATCGCACTACCTATTACGCCAATTGCAATGCGATAGTGCGGCGTAAACTTGGAGCTGGCGTGTGGACGAGATGGTTTGCGCATATTCAGATTTGGGCTGAGCAAAGATCTATCATAACCCGCAGGATGGCTCAGTACTATGTGATTTTTGAGAGCGTTTTAAACCGCAGTATGTCTCGGAATTTTCCAAAACACCATAAATGCCAGAATATTTAAAACACCCAAACAGATTAAAGTGGCATGAAAGGCATGAGTCAGTTGTTCTGCGCCGTAATAGGAACTAAAGGCATTGACTAATGTGCCTGCCAAAGCCACACCAATACTCATGGATAGCATCATAATCATAGATAAAAAACTGTTACCGCTGCTGGCATCCTGTGCAGGCAAATCTTTTAGGGTAAGGGTGTTCATGCCCACAAATTGCAGAGAATTCAGTACCCCAAAAATAAAGAAGTGCAGCGCCCGTAACCATGTGGCAGTTTCAGCGGTGGTCAGCGCAAAACTGGCAATACATGCCCCAACTAGTAAGGTATTGGTCAGTAGAAACTGACGATAGCCAAAGCGTTGAATTAAAGGGCGGATAATCGGTTTAGAGACCAGAGAACCGAGTACGGTGGGAATCATCATCAAACCTGTGATGAAGGGTTCAAAGCCGAAAGCCACTTGTAGCATGATGGGCATAATAAAAGGCATGGCATTGCCACCAAAACGGGCAAAGAAATTGCCTAAAATACCAATGGCATAAATACGGTGGCGGAATAAATCACTGCGAAACAAGGCATTTTGATGCGTATGTGCATGTCGTGCATAAGCTGCTGCAGCCAGTGCACCAATGATTAATAACGCCACGCTCCATAGAATACTTTGTTGTTGATTTGCCAAGTTTTCAATGCCCAGTGATAAGCCTGCCATGGCAAGTACCAGTAAAATAAAGCCCCAAAGATCGAAGCTTTTCACGCTTGCTTCGGTGAGGTTAGGCATGGCTTTGACACAAATCCAGCAGCCCAATATGCCCATAGGAATATTGATCAGGAAAATCCAGTGCCAAGACGCAGCTTCCACCAACCAGCCGCCAAGGGTTGGACCAATTAAGGGGCCAATTAAGCCTGCAAGACTCATCAGACTCATGGCTGATAAAAACTGGGTGCGTGGAATGATTTTTAGCATTGCCAAGCGCCCAACAGGCAAGAGTAAAGCCCCACCTATGCCTTGAATGACCCGATAAATCAGCAATTCATTCAAGCTTTGCGCTGCTGCACAACCTAATGATGCCAAAGTGAAAATAATAATCGCGGCAAAATAGGTATTGCGTACCCCAAAACGGTCTGCCAACCAGCCACTTAATGGAATACAGGCAGCCACCGAAAGTACATACGCCACCACCACGCTATGCATGCGCAAAGGGTCTTCATTCAGACTGTGTGCCATGGCGGGAATGGCAGTATTGACGATGGTAGTGTCTAGCGCCTGCATAAAAAAGCCAATCGAAACCAGAAAAACCAATAGTCGGTATTCAGGATGCAAGGCTTGATGGGTGGGTGTCTGGTTCATAACTCGGGGAAATGGGCATTTGGCTTAGTTTAAACCATTTCAGTGATACACGGGCAGAACCTCAAAAAACATGAAAAGTGTTGAAAATTCAAAAAAATGCCATGAAATCGTCATCTACCTGTCACGGATTATTCACTTTGAGTTTGTAAGTTGGGTGCATTTAGAAAAATGACGAGTAATTTATGAAAACGCAAATTTCTGCATTAATGTTGGCTTTATTGTCTGTGGGGATGGTGGGATGTAACGATGATAACGATCCTATTCCAGTAAAAGTTGAAGAAGTTGTTGAAGATACACCAACAACAATTAGTTTGGAGCGCTTAGGGATATACGATGCACAAGTTTTTGGTGCGAGTGCAGCGGAAATCCCTGCTTATGATGCTCAAAGCAAACGTTTATTTGTTGTGAATGCTAAAAATGGTGTGGTTGATGTACTCGATTTAACCAATCCAAATACACCTGTTAAGCTTGATAGCTTAGATGCCAAGGCTCATTTGGCGAATTCTGAAGTGAATAGTGTAGCGGTACATCAAGGTATTGTGGCTTTAGCCGTTCAGGCGACACCTAAAACTGATAAAGGCATCGTGGCATTCTTTAAGGCTAAAGACCTGAGTTTTATCAGCAAAGTTGAAGTTGGTGCATTGCCTGATATGCTAACTTTTACCCCAGATGGAAAAAAGTTTTGGTTGCCAATGAAGGTGAGCCAAATGAGGGCTACGCCATTGATCCAGAAGGTTCCATCAGTATTATTAATTTGACGGATATTGCTAAGCCTACGGTAAGAACTGCAGATTTTCAGGCATGGAATACACGTAAGCAGGAATTATTAGATGCGGGCGTGCGTATCTTTGGTCCAAATGCGACTGTTGCGCAAGATTTAGAACCTGAATATATCGCCGTGAGTGATGATGGTAAAACTGCTTGGGCAAGCTTACAAGAAAATAATGCGATTGCTGTGATTGATTTGGTTCAAGACCAAGTGGTCGATATTTTCCCGTTGGGCTATAAAGACTTTGGCTTAGCTGAAAATGCTTTAGATGCTGGCGATCGTGATTGTGTTGTAGGTAAACAAGACCATAACGGAAATACGATTACAGCCTGTGCTAAAGATGAAGGAATGATTAATATTCAGGCTTGGCCAGGTTTATACGGCATGTATATGCCAGATGCAATTGCACAATACCAAGCCAATGGACAAAGCTATTTGGTCACTGCAAATGAAGGTGATGCACGTGAATGGTTGGTTGATGAAGACTTATATTTTGGTACAGATGATCTAACTCAAGGTTATGCAGAAGAAATTCGTGTTAAACACTTATTTAATAGTAAAGGCTTTCGTACCAATGGCGATTATGCTGCACATTTACGTTTATTAAAGTCTGGCGTTAAAGGTGCAAAGCTTGATTCAAGCGTATTTAAAACATGTACCACGACTGATACCAATGAAGTCTGTGCAGATAATTTGATTAAAGATTCACAATTGGGGCGTTTAACGATTACTTGGACGCAAGGTTACAAGAAAGATGAAAATGGTGAGCCTGTACTAGATAGCGATGGTTTAATGACCTATGACAAACTTTATGCCTATGGTGGTCGTTCATTTAGTATTGTAGATCCTAAAACCAAACAAATTGTTTGGGACTCGAAAAATGACTTTGAGCACATAACTGCTGAATTATTTCCAGAATATTTTAATACTAATCATGATGAATTAAAAGTCGATGATCGTAGTGACAATAAAGGACCTGAACCTGAAGGTATTACTTTAGGTAAAATTGGTCAAAAAACCTTTGCTTTTATTGGATTGGAGCGTATGGGGGGCATTATGGTGTATGACATTACCCAACCAACCCAGCCTTTCTTTGTTGAATATTTTAATGATCGTAAGTTTGGTGAAACTCGTTCATCTTTCGATGCGGAAGGTAATGCTGTTACGGTTGAAAATTCGAACCTCGGCCCTGAAGGCTTAACCTTTATTGCAGCCAAAGACTCACCAAATGGTAAGCCTCTTTTGGTCGTAGGTAATGAAGTCAGTGGTACGACAGCGGTTTACCAAATTAAATTAATTGAGTAAAAGCTGAAATACAAACTGAAGAGAGCATTGCGATGCTCTCTTTTTTATTGAGTAAATAACACCTTAAAAAACAGAAAAAAAGCGAGTCTATGACTCGCTTAAATTTTTGGGCAGTAATGAGCTAAAAGATAAATCGCTTTAACCCACAAAATGACGTGGTGAATCTAAGTTTTTCAGTGCATTAATAATTTTATGTGAATGATTACAAACAATCAGTTTGGCACGGTGCTGCGGTGGTAAAAAACCCTCGTGTACGGCATGATCTAACTGCTGAATCAGGGCATCATAAAAGCCATTTACGTTATATAAAATCATCGGTTTCTGGTGTTGATTCAATTGCCCCCAAGTGGCAATTTCCAAAATCTCTTCAAAAGTCCCTAAACCACCTGGCAAGGCTACAAAGGCGCTGGCACGCTCTGCCATCATCGCCTTGCGTTCATGCATACTTTTAACCACGTGTAATTCAGTTAAATTACTGTGGGCAATTTCATAATCCAGCATAAACTCAGGAATGACCCCCACAGCTTGTCCACCATGTTGTACCACGGTGTCTGCAACCAGCCCCATTAAACCAATACTCGCACCGCCATAGACCATACCAAAACCTTGTTCTGCCAGCTTTCTGGCCAATTGCACTGCTTTTTCCTGATAAATCGGGTTATTGCCAGCACGTGAGCCGCAATATAAGGCAACCAAGGGTTGAGTCGTCTGAGGAGAGGGATTATTCATATATTGGGTCATTCTAGATACGCTATTCATTTATTTTCTTCACCATAACATGTTCTTTTTCTTGGCTCTAGCTTAGTCCCGAAATATGACAATCCCGCAGATCGTTTCTTTTCAATTTGCAAAGATTTGTGATTCTACCGTGACACAGCAGCGCTGCATCTAAAAAAGGGGATGAATCTCAGCGCAAACTTTCCTATACTCAAGGCTTGTCTTACAACTATAGAATCGTCATGGACAGTGGCAGTAGTCGCACCGAACGAATATTTTTTAATGTGATGTCAAGCCTGCAAAGGCAAGCCAAGTTAGCTTCAATACAGGATACGTTTTGGGCGTATTCAGCTTTAGATATTCAGGAGTGATTGATAGCAAATAATTATATTGATAAATATAGTCAAACATATACAATTTAGGTATTAAATTTTAAAAAAACTTGCAATGAAATACTTGACTGAAAGCTTAA
>NZ_JAAZQY010000044.1:0-16599 GCF_012371315.1 Acinetobacter sp. A1 | reverse complement strand
AGAAGTTTTGATTATTTTTTGATCCAAAATTAAATTTATTTAAATCAGATGCTTACATATTTATGCAACAAAGCCGTGTCAAATTACAGTTTGAAGTGGTGCCAAAAAAGCATAAATTTCCGCACTGGGATGAAGTTGAATCTTTATTTAAAGAAGATGATTGATCTGATGAACAAACAGATTTCGCATAAGAGATTTTATGTTAAAGAAAATATTAAATAATATAATAAATAAGTTATTGAATTTAATTAATTTTTAAAGAAAAAATATAGATTTTATAAGAAAAATTAATATTTATATCAAAAAACTTGATTATTTTTATTTTTACTGTATATTTAACTTAACTAGAAAAAAAGTCTTGTTTCGGTAAATCTTCCTTAAGTATCGCAGTTTTAGTCATAATCCTTCGTTTTTTAGATTTTAAGTCTCATTCTTTATTATTTTCAAAGTTATTAATCAGTCAATAAAATGACTAAAAAATTATTAAAAATTAGTAGGATATATTATGTCAAACTCAAATATTGTTAAAGGTACTGTTAAGTGGTTTAACGAAACTAAAGGTTTTGGTTTCATTCAACAAGAATCAGGTCCAGACGTTTTTGCTCATTTCAGCGAAATCGCGAGTTCAGGTTTCAAGACCTTATTTGAAGGCCAGCAAGTTGAATTCAGTGTAGCTCAAGGTCAAAAAGGACCGAATGCTGTAAATATTGTTGCTATCTAAGTAATAATAAGCAGTAATAAAAAGCACTCATAAGTGCTTTTTTTATGCTTTAAAATGTTTTCAAAATTGAAAAAATCTCTAAAAAATAGGATATAAGTTGTTAAAAGTAAATGATTTAATTGCAAAATCTAAAAATGGTACTGAAATTATTGTTTCATTAATTCCTCTACATAAAATGCAAAATACACGTCAAGGTTTAAAACAAGTCGAAGTAGGTAAAAGAGTTCTACTGGAATCTGGAATCGAAGTTGATTTAAATTTGGATGGCCGTACATTTTACACTTCTCTAAATCAGCTATTTAAATTAAATCATAAAGTTGCTTAGCGATAAATTTTTAAACATCAATAATTTATGTGGGATTTCCACTGCAATTTTTTTAAGGAAATATATATGTTTAAACAGACTCTCAGCGTAAAAGACCAGTTTGGCGTTAAACACGCTATTCAAGCCACTGTGGATCATGAGTCTGCCAACACGCAATCTCATTTGAATATAAAACATATCACCGTTGATGGTGAAGATATTCGACCTAGTTTTGAAATGCTTTTTCAAAGTACCTTAAGTGGAAAAATATTTAAAATCATCTAGAAATATAGTTTTTATAAAATCTATAGTCTGAATGAAATATCAGGACCTACTCGCTATCATGCGGGTTTTTTATACCTAATATTTATATTTGTAAGCCTTTGCTTATGCGAAACGAGAGTTCACAGCTCTCGTTTTTTTATTCTAAAACTGCTAAAATTCTTATACGCCATTGACGTACTTAAACCTATGTTATTCATTGAAACCAGTATTTTTATTAAGCAAATCAAAGAGCTTGTGAGTGGTGAAGAGTATCGTCAGCTCCAGCAAGATCTCTTGGTACAGCCTGATAAGGGCGACTTAATCAAGAATGGTGGTGGAATTCGTAAAGTACGTTGTGCTCAGGGCAATAAAGGCAAAAGTGGCGGTATCCGTGTGATCTATTATTGGGTTACAGAAGATGATCAGATCTTTTTCCTGGTGGCTTATCCAAAGTCTGTGAAAGATAATCTGACAGACAAAGAAACCTCGATTCTACGTCAATTAGTAAAGGAGCAATTTCATGGATAACAACTTATTTGATGACCTGGTTGCTTCAATCAAAGAAGCTGGTGCCATAAAACGCAATGAAATAAAAGCAAGCCGAGTCACAGCGCTTGAATTGCCAGATATTAAAGAAGTACGTGAGAAAACTGGCTTAACCCAGGCAGAGTTTGCTGCACGTTTGCATATCAGCGCGAGAACCCTACAAAACTGGGAACAAGGCCGTCGTTATCCGACTGGTCCTGCAGCGACTTTAATTCGCATTCTGGATGCCCATCCAACTCTGATTTAAAAGTTTAGATAATAAAAAACCCCGGCATCCTGCCAGGGTTTTTTATTGGAACTTTAGGTCTGTGCTGTCTTAGTGCTTGTCGTATCTGGCCCCATCCTGGTGCTCATTCTTTGTAATTCTAAGGAACATCCTGTTCCTGACCAATTAATCATATGAAAATTCCACTGTCCCAGGTAGCCGCAAAGGGCCGAGATTTATGTACGCCAGAGCGTACAAAATAGCCTAAATTTCATCCACAGTAATTGGGGATAGTTTTCGCCCTGGAAGAGCTGAGAACATTGGGAAAATGCCAAAATTGATTACTTTTTAAACAAGATTATTGGCAAGAACTATCAAAAACGATCATAAAAAAGCCGACTTGTTTCAAAATCGGCTTTTCGGTCATTTTTAGATTTTTATGGTTTAAATAAGTATCTGATATTTCAATTAATATACAAGTGTATTGCGTATAACCACCATTATGTTAAATGGGGCGGATTTATTTAATCCGCTTACCATTTTTATCGATGATTATTTCACCATCCTCTTTGATAAAAGCTCCTAATTGAGGTGCAGACAAAATATCTAAAACGAGTTCAGATGGTCTACAAAGTTTTACGCCTAACTCAGTCACTACAAATGGACGATTAATTAAAATTGGATACTCCAGCATAAACTGAATAAGCTGCTCATCTGTCCAGTGCTGCTGATCCAAGTTGTGAGCTTCAAAAGGTTCCACGTTTTTGCGAATAGCTTCACGTACAGAGAGACCTGATTTCTCAATTAAATTAATGAGTTCACTTTTACTTGGAGGGTTGAGAAGATACTCAATAATTTCGGGTTCTTCTCCGGTATTTCGAATTAGCGCCAGTGTATTTCTTGATGTTCCGCACGCTGGATTATGATAGATCTTAACTTTTGATGACATTGTACTTACTCAGGACTTAATAATATTGCATTTATATATGGATATACGTATATTCGCAATAGCATATATTAGAGTATAGATTATGGATCAAGCAGATTTCTTTAAATGCCTATCTGACCCGACACGTCTAGATATTTTAAAAATTATTTTAGAAAGACAAAATGTATGTGTTTGTGAAATCACAGAGATATTACAACTGAGCCAACCTAAAATTTCTCGTCACTTGGCTTTACTCCGTAACCTTTCAATTTTGCTAGATGAGCGCAAGGGACAATGGGTGTATTACCGATTAAATCCTGATTTACCAGAATGGGTAAATGCAGTGTTCAGTGTTTTGAATGATGAAGTATTAAATAAACCTACGAGCAACTTATCTATCTCTATGCAATGCGAGTAATTCAATGTCCGCATCAAAGCTCTCATTCTTAGATCGAAACCTAACTCTATGGATTTTCATTGCCATGGCATTAGGCGTAGGTATTGGGGTGTTTTTCCCTCAAACATCTGTTGTATTAGATCAATTAAGCATTAATTCAGTGAATATCCCTATCGCAATAGGGCTTATTTTGATGATGTATCCACCACTTGCCAAAGTTGACTATGCAACCTTGCCTAAAGTCTTTGAGGATAAGCGTACCCTTACATTATCTCTTATTCAGAACTGGGTCATTGCACCTTGCTTAATGTTTGGCTTGGCCATTATTTTTCTGCACGCCTATCCTGAATATATGACTGGCCTAATTCTCATAGGCTTAGCTCGATGTATTGCTATGGTCCTCGTCTGGAATGGTTTGGCATGTGGGGATAATCAATATGTTGCTGCCTTGGTTGCGTTTAACAGTATCTTCCAGATCTTGTTCTTTAGTACTTATGCTTGGTTGTTCTTGACCTTCTTACCGCCATTCTTTGGGGTAGAAGCACGAATCATTGATGTAAGTTTTTGGACTATTACCCATGCTGTTCTGGTTTATCTAGGTATTCCATTCTTACTTGGTTTTTTAACCCGGCTGATTTTAGTCAAACAGAAAGGTTTGGATTGGTATCAAACTAAGTTTATCCCAAAGATTAGCCCAATCAGCCTTATTGCGCTTTTATTCACGATTGTAGCCATGTTCAGTCTTAAAGGTGGTGAAGTGATTAGCCTTCCTCTAGACGTGCTTAGAATCGCTATTCCTTTGACGATCTATTTTGTTGCAATGTTCTTCATCAGCTTCTTTATGAGTAAGTGGATGGGTAACGATTACCCTAAAACGACTGCTATTTCCTTTACTGCGGCAGGCAATAATTTTGAATTAGCACTGGCTGTAGCGATTGCCACTTTTGGATTAGCTTCACCTGTAGCTTTCACAACAGTAATTGGACCGCTTGTTGAAGTGCCTGTATTGATTGCCTTAGTGACAGTTTCGCTATGGCTTAGAAAAAAAGTTTTTAAAGAGGTATGAATCTAATGAACTTACCAAATATTGATCTTAGTCTTTTAGAAAAACCGACTTTAGAAAAAGTTCAGGCAAAGAACCTTGAACATCCTCCAAGAATACTGCTTCTGTATGGCTCAAATCGTGATAGATCCTATAGCCGTTTAGCTATTCAGGAAGCTGGTCGAATCCTTGAATATTTTGGTGCGGAAGTGAAAATTTTCCATCCAAAAGGACTACCTCTCCCTGAAGATGGTGATATGCAACATCCAAAGGTTAAAGAACTACATGAACTCTTAGCATGGTCAGAGGGCATGGTTTGGTGCTCTCCCGAGCGTCATGGCTCAATGAGTTCGATATTGAAAGCTCAAATTGACTGGATTCCATTAGCAGCAGGAGCAATACGTGCCACGCAAGGTAAAACCTTAGCTGTAATGCAAGTATGTGGCGGCTCTCAGTCCTTTAATGCAGTAAATCAGTTACGTATTTTAGGCCGTTGGATGCGTATGATTACGATACCAAATCAGTCCTCAGTTCCTAAAGCATTTCTTGAGTTTGAAGAGGATGGTCGTATGAAGCCTTCTTCTTATTACACGAGGATCGTTGATGTGATGGAAGAACTTTATAAATTTACGCTTTTAACTAGAGGACAGTCCGCATATCTCACTGACCGTTACTCTGAACGTGTAGAAAGTGCGGAAGAGCTTTCAAAGCGTGTGAATCAAAAGAGTATTTAGATTTCCTAAAATTAACATAATACACGTTATACGAAATTATTTTAATTTTTCATTTAAAATCAATCATATAGTTACACAGTAAAAAGCCCGATCACACTAGATTGGGCTTTTTACGTGAACAGTCATGTTCCATGCCTGTATGGATAGTCACTACATTTCCAGGCGTTCAAGTTTCTTAATGATTTCAGCTTTCGCTTTATCCAATAACTCTGGATTCGTTTTAGATGATAGTAATTCTTTAGGCTTATTCCCGAGAAAATACGCTATTCGCTCCGCATTGGCTCCCGAAGGATGGGGTAAACTACTTAAAACCTGATTACTATTGAGGATACCGTCCTGAATCAGCATTTCAAATACCTGACATACTTTCGGCCGGCTTTGTTGCATAAAGGTTTGAAAGGCTGATTTCCCTTAAGCTACTCAAATTTAAGAGACAACTTGGGTATGAGGGCGACCTAATTCTGTGAATTTATTCAAAACTGCCATGCGTGCATGGATCTCATTCACCTGATTTGGAAAACTCCGCGCTGTTAATTTATCGCCTAATAATTTGATGCAATGCATCTTGGTTTCAACCAAACTTCGACGGTGATAACCAGACCACTTTTTCCAAAGCGATCTGCCTAGCCGTTTGACTGTCTTTAATAATTCATTCCGCTCTATAGACCTCGCTTGCTGATCCTTCCAAGGCTTTGCATTCTTTCTAGGTGGAATGATCGCATGTGCATCTCGATCTAAAATGACTTGTCGGCAGTGCTTTGTGTCATAAGCACCATCTGTATAAACAGAATCAATTGGTTCATCCAAGGGAATTTGAGCAAGTAAATCTTCGAGTACTTGAGAATCACTGACATTATTTATGGTGAGTTGTACTGCACGTATTTGCAGGGTTTTAGCATCCATAGCAATGTTGTTAGCGGCAGTGTAAAAATGACCCCCTAATGGCATTTAAAAACTGACCCCCTTGGTTAATATAGCGGTCATTTTGGACTGCTCAACATGTTAACTTTGGAGCAAGCAGTGACAATCCAAATACTTCATCGTCTCAAATCTCTATTTGCAACAGTGCCTTTTTGTTGACCGTGCTTCAGGTAAAAATACCGACCGACCAAAATTTCAAGAAATGTTGAACTATGTCAGGGAAGGCGATCAAGTTGTTGTACATTCCATGGACCGTTTTGCGCGAAGCCTGAAAGATTTGGTCACTGAAGTAGATAAACTACAACATGTAGTAGCGAAGATGCTCAAAATGCACTTACTACGTAACATCAGTTAAATAAAAGTCTCCCACAAACCCGGTACGGTTCAAATTTTATGATGAGAGGGGTGTTGCCTGGGACTACAGTTTCTGTTTTGCCTTTTGGCGTAAGACGTACAAATATAAGCTTTCTACTTTTTCACGTGCCCATGGTGTGGTACACAAGAATCGCAATGATGATTTAACACTTGGGTCTATGCAAAAACATCTAATTTCAATTTTACGACTTAAACCTTCAAAGCCACCGTAGTAATCCAATAATTCATCCAAAATGTCAGCAAGTTTTTTGCCGTGTAAAGGGTCATTGGAGGTGTTCATAATAGATCAATCGTATTTTGGGTGGTCATTATTATAACCTGGGCTAGTTGGAAAACTAGAGAGTTGGAATGTAGGTAATGATGGACTGAATAACCACCAAAATTCTGGAGCACACCCAACCATAGGGTGATGCATCATATATATGACTTGGTAATCCCATTTGCTGTGTAGGAAAGTTTTTTCTTAATGGGTCACCTTTTAACGGAAGTAGGTAAGAGGAAAGCTCTAAACCTTTACGGATCGCTTCAGCACTGTATTCAAAGGCAATTAATGGTTGACCTGTGATTGCTGTTGAGGAGACCAGTATACCCTAAAGCCAATATTCACCCCATCCATTGTAGTAAACATTAAATTTTTCGAGCATGGATTTATTTCCTTTTGATACGTTGGCGAGCCGTATTACTCTCATAGCGAAGAATATCATCTACACTGTTTAAATGAGGTTTGAAGAGTTCCTCTAATTCTTGTAATCGGCCCAGGACCATGGCAACGCGTACTAAGTTTTCAAATGAAACATTTCGACCTGCTTCTAGATTGGATACTGTATTCACACCAATACCAGCACGTGCAGCAACATCTGCCTGAGTCATTTCCAGATAAAGTCGTTCTTTACGAAGCCTCTCATATAATAATCCAACAACTTCTTCAGGTTTTCTGAATCTTAAATCCATAATATTGGGTCTTATGTTTGGATATGGCTATTAAGCCACAAAATAATGGAGTTATAAAATGTGTCGGTTGATCGGTGAAAAGGTGCTTTATTGGGTGATTAGATCCTATTAGATTAAAGAAGTCTAATTAGACATTTACAATCTAATAGCGTCTAACAACTTGCTTTAAGCTCAATCAGTTTCGCGTGGTGTCGCGAGGAACTGGGATTTGCTATCAGGTCAATCTGGAATATCTGGCACAAGTGGTCTGGAGCAACGAGGTTGATGGACAGGGCTTTGCCTTTTCTGATACCTTATTCGGTACCGATTCACAATCTATTCATCATATTCTGAAAATATTTCTTCAATTTCATCCCACTGCGGCAATTTATGCTTTTTTTTATTCACTTCGAATTGTAAACCAACACCATCAAGCACACGTTCAAATATGTCAAATGAACCTGTAAAATGGCCATTTTCCATCTCTGAAATTGTTGTTTTATTGACTTGAGTTTTTTCTGCAAGGCTTTTCTGTGTATAGCCTAACCCTTTTCTTGCCAAACGTATTTCTTTACCTATTTCACCTCGTGTAGCCATTTTTTCTCCCGAAATTTGTTAGCTATATAGCAAACTTTTAACTAATTATGGTTAATGTTCGCTATATAGC
The DNA here is from genome assembly GCF_012371315.1 of Acinetobacter sp. A1. Lineage (NCBI taxonomy): Bacteria > Pseudomonadati > Pseudomonadota > Gammaproteobacteria > Moraxellales > Moraxellaceae > Acinetobacter > Acinetobacter sp. A1. The sequence goes on along the minus strand of NZ_JAAZQY010000044.1, from coordinate 8,565 downwards.
AAACTTTTATAATGATTCTTGAATAGCTAAATTGAACTTATAAGATTCAATTTAGCCTCGAATTAGGTTAATAGAATCCATATATGTATGACAGTTCTAATAATGAGGTAGTTGTATACCTCTTGAGAAGAGGAACTTCTTATACCTTGAATTTGAATTATTAGACAAAATTATGACTTTTAATTTTCTGTGTAATGAAGCTTTGTATTTCTTAATATTTACCCTGAAGCCGAAGTCCTTCGACTACGTTTAATACAGTAGCTAATCCCTGAGTAGTCTGAATCTGTTTTATCGGAATGCCTTTGGTTAGCTTATTTGGTGACTTCATAAAATGCTGCATCCATTTAGCCTCTCCACCTGTTAGAGCATCTAGTGATATCGCAATACGAATTAAAATAATTGCGAGTTCTCCCTGACTTGAATCGGGATCTAACTCAAGCGAATTTAAAGTTTCCACTGAATCTAAATTGAGAACGATAGCAAGCTGGCTCTGTGTGACACGCGGTAATTTGGTGTGTTTTTCTTCTTTCCAGACATACAATGATGCTTTCCCATATGTGCTAAACAGCTAAAAATAAAACAATATATTCATATTTTTTTAAGTAGGGGAGCAATGGCTGAATATGCCGTATATTGTGTTGTAAAATTATAAAAACCCTATATATAGTATTTTTGATCTTTTTTTAATGGTAATTAAAACCAAACAGGAATCAATTTTTGCTAAGTATATAGACAAATTTAACTTGATTGCATATTCCTATCTTAATGGATACTAAATATAACAAATAGATGAACAGCTATTTTAATCTAACTTGGACATATATTATTCGGCTAGTTGAATAAACAGTTATTGCTCTTTAAGATGATTAATTAATCGTTCATAGTCATTTTTAGAAAGTTTACCAATGTAAGTTAATTTTGTCTTATCAATTGGCAACTGATATGTCTGTACGGTATCAATCCATGATTTTTTACTTAGTCCAACCGATTTCCAATCGGTAATTTCAATATATTTACTTTTAATAAAGTCAGATTTATTGTCATATTGACTACTTAAACGGAATACGATGTAGTCTTTTTTTGTTTGTCGAATATATAAAACAGGGCGAGTTTTACCATCTGCTATGTCTGTAAAACCAACGTAAGCCCAATACAAATCCTGAGCCATTAGTATCCACCATCATCATTTAAAAACTCTTGAGCAGATTTTATATTGGATACTTTTACACTCGGAATATTATGGCTAAGTGCTATGAGTTGTGCCGTATTAAAATCATCATCACTTACTTGATTGCTCACAGGAATTCGACCTGTTTTGGCAATTTCAGCCATAACCATACTAAAAACAGATGCAGGGGTTAGCCCAACTTTTTTGATGACGTACTCTGCTGATTCTGAGATTGCCTCATCCACAGTATATTGAACTCTTTTTTTAATTAGCGTAGACATTTAACACCTCTCAATCTTATTAATGCCATTTTACGGCACAAAATGGTATAAAACAAGTAAATAAGAATTGGTGTCCAAGTAGCTGTTAATTCTGCAACTTGATTGATAAAAGGAGCCGCATATGGAAATTAAACAACTGAAACAGGTAGAATTCGTTACCGATGTTTTATGTGATGTATGCAACCAATCAACGAAATTGGAGTTTGGAACTTTATCGGCACATTGGGGCTATGGCTCCAGGCATGACGGGGAAAGATATGAGTTGCAGTTATGTGAGAAATGTTTCTTTTATGCCCTGACGACATTAAAAAAAGAGCGAGCAGATGAGTTTATGTTTGATGAAAATTTTGACCCTTCAACCCTAGATGGGTTTGGGTTGAAGTGAACCTATCATCGCGACAGGTTCTAAGAATCCAGAAAATACTGATTCAGATCCAAGCCAGCAACTTCATTTTTAATGGCGAGTAAGGGACTCAGGAAAAATATTGTTCTTCGCTTCGAGGTCACTGAGTTCGGAAAAGGCTCGAATACCACCTGCGGCTTTAATTCCATCTAAAGCGACAGATAGAGCTTCCTGATCTGATGGGAATGTTTCATCCCATACAGTAGAAGTACCACTTTGGCTCACCACTTCCAGTGTCCAGTCACTATCAGGTAATCGATAAATTAGAATTTCAATTTGCTCATTATCCTCTTGTAAAACTTGAGATAAGGGAGAGTCGATTAAATCATTTTCATCATAATCCAGAGTGCTGTCATTATCAGACATCAGCGGCAGCCTTTATTGTATTTAACATCCGTCCATAGTAATGAATGAATCAGATTTTGCCTAGCAGGAGGAATATTATCGGTAAAAAGAGCGGTGAATTCTAAAAAAGAATTGCCCCGACAATAAAACAAAATAATCCAAAAATCACCCAAATCCAGACATTCGATTTGGGTTTCTCAGTATGTGATGTATAGAACGATTGTTGTTCCTGAGTAGGATTTTTTTGGTTGCCAACTCTGTTCTTATAGGGCTGGTGTTTTGAATAGGATAGGCCTGTGCCAGGAATACCAACGCTGGTTCGGGTGCCTTTTTTGCCAATATTTAAAGAAGCACCAGGTTTGCCAATGCTTGCACTGCTGATGCCTTTATGCGTCAGATTGATTTTTAATCCAGGTAATATTTTAATACTCTTGCGAAATCTGAAGCCCATATTTTTTCCATTTACAAGAACCAGTTTGGTTTCTATCTCAGTTGTCCGGATACAGTGAAATAAGAGTTTGATTCATTCATAGGACTGATCATTTGACTTATCTAGTGAAATATCAGTATGTTCTTTAACATAAGATATTGGCTTTTAGACAATGAATCAAACATCAAATTATTACAATCAACATGCTCAAGCATTTTTTGAAAATACCTATCAGGTTGAAATGGAAAGTCTATACGCACCATTTCTAAGATATTTGCCGGAACAGGCATTGATCCTAGATTTGGGCTGTGGCTCGGGGCGGGACACTTTGGCATTTAAGAAAAAAGGCTATCAAGTTGAGGCAATTGATTATTCTGCCGAGCTGGTTGAAAAGGCGAGAGAGCTGACAGGCATCGAGGTACGTCAGCAAAGTTTTTATGAGCTGAATGAAGTAGCTAAGTATGATGGGATTTGGGCTTGTGCATCTCTTTTACATTGTGAAAGAGATCACCTGACTGAAGTGCTGGCGCGCATATTTAAAGCATTAAAGCCAAATGGTGTTTGCTATATGTCTTTTAAGTATGGCAATACAGACCGTGAGATAGAGGGGCGTAGCTTTACTGACTTGAATGAACAGCAAGCTCATGACTTACTTAAGCAGATCGATCAGGCTTTACTGTTACAACAATGGATTACTGTAGATAAACGTCCAGAGCGTACAGAAGAGTGGATGAATATTCTGATTAGAAAAGTGCAGGCTTAGATATGTTATTCAGTATAGCCGAAATACCAACCCCTCAAGAACAGTTGAAATTCTTAAAGCATATTCAGCAGATTTTGCAGTCAGGGACTTTTACTTCGACATATAAGTTTGCTTTGCTGATAAGTATCACGCGTCTGGCGATTGAACAGGGGCAAGATACTGGTGCTGCCTTGCATTTAGAATATCAGGATATTGCTGAAAAGTTTATTGACTTATACTGGAAACAGTCACTGCCGTTTCAGTTTAACCAGTATGAGCCTTTTACTATTCATCAAAGCACTGGTAAGCAGGCAAAGATCATCAGTGAAATCCAGAAAGCACAGCAACAATTCAAGACCTTGGCCGCGTTGAGAAAGGATGTACTTTACTGGAACAGGTTGAAGCGAGCAGTTGCAACAACGGTAAAGCAAATGCCGGTGGTGTATTTGCAGAATTTGAATGGTCAAACCATAGAGTTTCTCTATAGTCTTGAAGATTCCAAGCAGTCCCTCAAGCTGTTGCCCAAAGTGATGTATTGTTTGAGACAGTTTAGTGAAATTATTGAAGAGCTTTGCCAGAAGCGCTGGATTGATTTTGTCCGGCTGAATAAGCAGAACTTGGTTGTATTAGATGGGTTACCTGACCTAGATGAATTCATGTTTGCTCCAAGTCGTAATCAATTGGGGCAGGTCGCGGACTTCTTAATTGACTTACAGCAATGCCAGTGTTTTTACTGTGGCAAAAGCCTAAAAAACTCAAAATATGCCGTGGATCATTTTATTCCATGGTCATTATATCCTGCCGATACCGGACATAATTTTGTCCTGGCGGATGAAAAGTGCAACTCACAAAAAAGTAATTATTTGGCGTCAGAACAATTTCTGCAACAGTGGCAGGAGCGGAACTATCTACATGATTAATCTATTGTTCGGGAAATTTCTCAATTAGGTTTTTTAACCGATCTGCAACGTTCGCATCGGGTTGCCGACTGGGCGTATAAGCAGGCAATAGAGAATGAATATTTAGTCTGGCTAGGTGGAAAAGATAAACATATATTAGGTGTTTAGTCCCATATCTGGAGTACTTTAATGTCTTTATTTTTCTGTAGTGAAGATTACTGGAGTAGGCTGCTATATAGTTTAGATTATGTCTCTATCTAGCGCCTGAATTGACAGATTACATCGCTTGACCACGACAATTCATGTCCTTGTCCACCTTTTTACTGCTGCATAATTTAGAATTTTAGGTAAAATCATTTTATTAATGATTTACTTATTTGGACTCCTATAACAATGACCCACGTACAACTGCAACAATTACAAAAACAACTTTGGAATATTGCCAATACTTTGCGTGGCACCATGGGCGCCGATGAATTCCGTGATTACATTCTGGGTTTTATTTTCTTTAAATATTTATCAGAAAAATCGGTGAACTTTGCCAATGAATTGCTCGATGGTGAGGAGGTCAGCTTTTTAGAATTAGATGAAAATAATGCTGAGCATGTGCCGTACATCGAAGAAATTAAAAAGAATGCCATTGCCGAAGTGGGTTATGCGCTTACACCAAAACAGCTATTCCATACCTTAGCCGAGCGTGGTCGTCAGGGCGAATTCATTTTGGATGATTTAACTGCGACCTTAAAATCGATTGAACAAAGCACTTTAGGCACCGACTCTGCCGATGACTTTGCCAACCTGTTTGAAGATTTAGATCTAAACTCGACCAAGCTCGGCAATAATGCCAGTGATCGTAATGCACTGGTGGCGAAAGTCCTCAGTCATTTAGATGATATTGATTTTGATATTAGTAATACCGAAGCCGATGTACTCGGGGATGCTTACGAATACCTGATTGGTGAATTTGCCTCAGGCGCGGGCAAAAAAGCGGGGGAATTCTATACGCCGCAAACGGTATCGACCTTACTGGCAAAGATTGTCACCCAAGGCAAAGAGCGTTTACGTTCAGTCTATGACCCGACTTGCGGTTCAGGTTCGTTATTGCTTCGGGTAAAACGTGAAGTGAAAGATGTCGATATGATTTACGGTCAGGAGATGAACCGTACCACTTACAACTTGGCACGCATGAACATGATTCTGCATGATGTGCATTTTGCCAAGTTCGACATCAAGCAGGAAAACACTTTAACCCGTCCGCAGCATTTAAATAAAAAGTTTGATGCGGTGGTGGCGAATCCGCCATTTTCTGCAAAATGGTCTGCCGATCCGTTATTTTTACAAGATGAACGTTTTGCTGCGTATGGCAAACTGGCGCCAAGTTCTAAAGCGGATATGGCGTTTGTACAGCACATGCTGTATCAACTGGATGACAACGGCACGATGGCGGTGGTGTTACCGCATGGCGTCTTGTTCCGTGGTTCGAGTGAGGGTGTGATTCGTCAGTATTTGATTGAACAGTTGAACGTGGTGGATGCCATTATTGGTCTACCCGCCAATATTTTCTATGGCACGTCTATTCCGACCTGTATTTTGGTGTTGAAGAAAAACCGTGAGCAGAGCGGCAATATTCTGTTTATTGATGCCAGCAATGATTTTGAAAAGCAGAAGAATCAAAACAAGTTATTGCCTGAGCATTTGGATAAGATTGTTGCGGCATTTGAAAAGCGTGAAAATATTGAAAAATATGCGCATGTGGCGACTTTGCAAGAAGTGAAAGATAACGATTACAACCTAAATATTCCGCGTTATGTGGATACTTTTGAAGCGGAAGCCGAGATTGATCTGGATGCAATTGCTCAGCAGTTACAGGCTTTGGAACAAGACAGCCAAAAGACCGATGCGGTAATTGCGGATTTCTGCAAAGAGCTTGGGATTGCTTCGCCTTTTACGGAGGTGAAGTAATGACTGCGCCAAAGTTAAGATTTAAAGAGTTTGATAGTGACTGGTCTAAGGTTAAGTTAAAAGAATTGGTGATATCTTTAGATGCGGGCGTTTCTGTAAATGGTGAAGATGTAGATGTCACTGAAGATGATTTTTCTGTTCTGAAAACGAGCTGTGTTTCTTTAGGTGTTTTTAATGCAAATGAACGAAAACTAGTTAATTTAGAAAACGAGATTCAAAGACTAAAAGAGCCTTTACTAGATAATTCACTTGTTATGAATCGTAGTAATACACCTTTATTGGTTGGATCATCTGCGTTTATTAAGAAAGCTCCGAAAAATACATATTTATCAGATAAATTGTGGCAAATCAAAGTTAATGATAAGGCTGATATTAGATGGTTGTCGTTTCATTTATCATCTGAAACTACTCTAATAAAACTAAGAGATATGGCAACAGGCACAAGTAATAGTATGAAGAATATTACTAAGTCTGATGTACTAAACTTTGAATTAAGTGCCCCATCAAAACAAGAACAAACCAAAATCGCTTCTTTTCTTTCCGCTGTAGATGAAAAGGTTAGTCAACTCACGCAAAAACATCAGCTACTCAGCCAATATAAACAGGGCATGATGCAAAAGCTGTTTAGTCAGCAGCTTCGATTTAAAGCGGATAATGGTAGTGAGTTTGGGGAGTGGGAGGATTCTAAGCTCGGCGAATTAACTACATTAATAACAAAAGGCACTACACCTAGCTCATTAGGTGAAAAATATGAAGAATCTGGGATTAATTTTATAAAAATAGAAAGCTTATCTTCAAATGGTAAGTTTCTTTTAGATAAGTTTGCCTATATTGATGAGAATACTCATAACAAGCTAGCTAGATCAAAGTTAGAGCATGATGATATTTTATTTTCTATTGCTGGAGCATTAGGCAGAGTAGCAATAATTTCAAGAGATTATTTACCTGCTAATACTAATCAAGCATTAGCGATTATTAGATTGAAAGATAAAAAAATTACACGTTACATCTATTATTTTTTGAATTCAGATTATGTGAAAAAAATTATTGATGCTGAAAGCGTGCAATTAGCTCAAGCAAATTTTTCACTTGGGCAACTTGCTAACTTGGATGTTTTAGTCCCGTGTTTAGAAGAACAAACCAAAATCGCCAATTTCTTATCTGCCATTGACCAGAAAATTGAAGTGGTTGCACAGCAAATTGAACAGGCCAAACAGTGGAAAAAAGGCTTGTTGCAGCAGATGTTTGTGTAAATTTTTTGATAGTCAAATCCATAAGTGGGTTTGGCTTTTTGCTTATTAAAAGCATCATGTATTATAAGAGGGTTAACATGAAAAAATTGATCATTGCTTCAGTGTTTGCTGCAGTATTACTTAGTGGATGTAGTAAGGGGCCATTGGATACTACTTTTGATTTGACTAACTTGCAAACATTAACGGATTCATCAAGTAAAATACATGATGAACTGCCAGAACAAGAGTCAGAAATTGTTCAATGGGCTATTAACACGCTGAATATAGGTACAGTAGAGTCTATTGAAAAATTTAAAGAGCAATATGGTGCTGATATTACTTATCGAAAAATTGTGAAACTTGCTGTAGATAATCGCAAGCAAGCAGTTTTTGATGAATATGAACGGTTGAAGTCTATCGAGAAAGATTGGACTGATATCTATAATGACTTATCTAAAATTAAAGCGAGTAATATAAGTTTAGGTACAAGCAGTGAGTTTTTTACTCGTGGCAAGCCTTTAGTTTCTTTTGATGTGCATAATGGAAGCAAACAGGATTTATCCTCAATCCAGTGGGAAATCGATCTTTATTTAGATGATGAGCAAGAACCTTATTCAACTTATACAGGTATAGATAGCTATACCTATGGTAGTAAGAAAAATGGTTTAAGAGCAGGTGAAACTGTACATCGTTCAATTGCAATCGATACCTTTGGTTTTAATGACAATGCAAAAAAATGGACTGATTTAAAAGCACAAAATGCTAAGAAAAAATCTATAGCCGTTACTGTTATTCCAACTTCTGCTAAAGATTTTTCAGAAGAAAATCTAATCACAGGAAACGTTCCAAAAGCATTAAAAGCGTATGAGGCTGAGAAGAATTTAATCATAAATGCTGAGAAAATGATTAAATAATTTAGTTTATTAAAAGCAAGAGCAATTAAACATCATATCTAGGTATGGTGTTTAGCATGTTAATAATTGAATAAATCAAGCAACAGCATATCGATAAAATGGTTTTGAGGGTGAAATGACAGTACAAAGCGAATATCAACTTGAAAATGAACTGATTAGCCAGCTCAAGCAATTGGGATATGCTGCGGT
>NZ_JAAZQY010000043.1:0-17863 GCF_012371315.1 Acinetobacter sp. A1 | reverse complement strand
TTTTTATGCCTGAATTAAAATTAAAAAGAATAAAAATAAAGAACACCAAAAAATAAAACCATCAATGGATGGTTTTAAAGGTAAATATTCGATTTTATTTGAGAACTTTAATTGGCTTTTCGTAGTTGTCTGCGTGCATGTTTAAATGCAGTTCTTAGCCCTTCCTCCAGGGTTGGATGGTAGAACGGCTTATCTAAAATATCTTCAAGTGAAAGTTCCTCATCAATCATCCATGCAAGTAAATGAGCCATGTGTTCTGCTGCTCCGACAAACAGTTCTGCACCTAAGAGTTTATGGTTACTTGAATCAATATAGACTTCAATACCACCTTTATTTTTACCTAAAACTAAAGCACGACCTTGTTTTTCATAAGAAACAAAGCCTGTTGTAAATGCAATATTTTGATCTTTCAGTTGTTTATAGTTTTGTCCTACAGATGCCATTTCAGGTGAGCTAAACACAATACCCATGGGTGTTAATGTTTTAATATTTTCAATGTTTGGAAAGCTTAAACAATTATGCACGGCTGCACGCCCTTCATGTGCTGCTTCGTGCTGAATTGGTGTATTTGTATGGGCATCACCGACTACAAAAATAGCATGTTGCCCAAGTTGTTTGGTGTAGGCATCAATTGGGAGGTGTTTTGAGTTATTAAAGCTTTGATCTATATTTTCGAGTTGAAGTTGATCTAAATAGCTACGTCTACCTGTAGCAACCAGAACGTAATCTGCAGTTAAGTTTTGCATTTGTCCATCTTCTTGATACTCAAGTTGCACACCTTGCGCTGTTTTTTTTAGTTGGGTTGGGAGGGTTTCAAATTTGATGTTTAGTTCTTTGCTGAGTGTGTCTTGGGCAATTTTTTGTAGTTCAGGACTACTGAGAGACCCTACTTTGCGACTACGTGCAAAAATAGTGGTATTTACTCCTAAGCGCTGCATGGCCTGAGCTAATTCAATTGCAATCACACCGCTACCAATAACTGCCAAAGTCTGAGGTAATGATTCCAATTCAAAAATTTGGTCTGATGTGATTAAGCGCTCCCCCAAAGCTTGTTTCCATGATTGGTCATACGCAGGGGTAGAACCCACAGCTATAATAAAGGATTTTGCTTGATATCGTTGTCCATTGACTTGAATGCTATGGGCATCTACGAATGTCGCAAAGCCTGAAATTTTATGAGATGCCTCCCAGTGATCTACATCTTTTTGTGTGGCACGGGTAAAACGATCACGTAATTGACGTACGTGCGTCATGATTTGGGATGTATCAATTTTTGCATCTACCGTGAGTGCAACTTCTTGTGCATGTTGAATGTCGTGCATGCGATTGGCACTAGAGATGAGGACTTTGCTAGGCATACAACCAACACGGGCACAGGTGGTGTCCCATGGACCGTGATTGATGATGAGTAGGTTTTGGGTGTATTTAATTGCTTCTTTATAGGCGCTAATGCCTGCGGTACCTGCACCAATAATAATGAGGTCGTACACTATAAACCTGCTTAGAAAAATAAAAGTGATACTTTTATTATGCTAAAAAAATACCCTCTTTAAAGAGGGTATTTTCAATTTCTTACATTAAAATTTTAGACCTGTAGGTTCAGTCTCAGTCAATGTAGTGGTGATAGTTCCATTATTGTTTGTTGATGTCCCTTTAAGTTTGATTCCGTTAATCAGGTGCTCGAAGCTTAGAGTTCCACTAGTTTCATTTTTGAAGGTAAAAATATTTTGACCAGTTAGTGATATATTGCCAGTGAAAGATTGAGTGTTGCGATTAGGTGTTTCATTCTCTACGCGAGTACCATCAATGGTAGTGATATTAACAAGTTTAAGTTCTTTTTCCCCCGAGCTGTTAATACGGTAGCTAGATGAGCTACTTAAATCACCCGACTTCGAATTGATAATAAAAGAGATAGGTTCAGCAAATGAAACATTGGTATTGTCGTTAATTAAAACATTGAAGCCAGAACCATTTTCAAACATAAATAGTTCACCATCTAAAGATGTTAAATCTTTATATGTACTGAAAGCTCCTGTTGTAACTTCTTTTTCAACAGATTGGTTTGTTTCTGGATCAATGATTTGAGTGGTTACAGTAATTTTGTAGTCACTAGTTGATTCATTAATTAGTACAAAGCGTTTTTGGTCTATTTGCTCGACCCATTTTTGTTTAAATGGATATGCGAAAGCACCTGTAATTGTCACATGATGTAAATTTTTATCTTTGTTCTCATTTTCAAAAATAAAAATACGTGTTGTTGCTTGATATGCTTCTAGGTTCGGAGTAATACTGTCATCTTCTAAGCGAATATTTTTAAGATCTTCTTTGGTAATTTCAAAGTCCCAGTCACTATAAGCAGGTAATAAGGTTTTTATCTGATCACCTGTAAAAGAATAACAAGCACGATAATCACTTGTGCTTTTTTCAAAACATTTATCACGGTAATATGCAGAAAAATTAGTCAAATCAACATTTCTAATATCTAGTGTAAGCTGTAATGGTCCATGTGCAAAAGTATCCAATGAATGATCAATATAGCCTTTAGCTGTATCTAAATCATTTGAATCGTAATTACCAAATAGAAACTGGCCTTCGCGCTTTAAAATTTCAAGTTGTTTGGCTGCGAGTTCAGTGGAGGTATTTGATTGTGGAGGAGGAGTAGCCCCACCTGTCGCCCCCGTATCACCATAATAGCCATCACTACCACCGCCGCCACAAGCAGTAAGTAAGCCAGTTAATGCAACTGCAAGCGTTCCTTTTAAAAAATTCATTGTGTAATACCCCGAATTATATTGTTATTAACAAAAAAATAATTTTGCAAAGATAGCATATATTAAAAATGGCGCATATAGCGCCATAGGTTGAACAATAGATAAAAATTATAAACTGGTTCCCACACTCACACCCACAGTCGGGCGCACTTGCATCGAACTACACGCATTGAGAACCAAGATACACATTACTGCCAATAAAATTTTATTCATGCAACAAACCTTGAGATTTTGCTTGATGAAATAAAGCACTGGAACGAGCACCACTACGACAAATCATCAGAATGGGTTTTGGAAGCTCATTATAATATTTGGCAAATTCAAGAATATCTGTTTGAGAAATTTTACCGCTACTAACCGGTTGATAAATCACACTGACCTGAGATTTTTCTGCAATATTGCGTAATTCGCTGACCTTGACCACATTGCCCATCTCTTGATCAGGGCGGTTCACAATCACCGATTTAAAACCCTGCCGCATCAATTGTGAAAACTTAGCAGTATTCATCTGACCTGCAACGCTAACTTTATTTGTTAGCATCTGTGTATTGTTCGCATAACTCAACGAGATACTGCTGCAGAGCAGAATACAGCCAAACACATGTTTGAGGATGTGTTTAGTCATCCAACAAATCCATTTGTTTAGCTAACTGAAATAAGTTATTTGAGCGGTTACCTGTACGGCAGAACATCAACACAGGTTTTGGCAATTCATTATAGTGATTGGCAAATGCACGAACATCTAGCTCGGTAATTTGACCAGATACTACAGGCTGATAAACATAATCCAAACCTGCAGCACGTGCTGCTTCTTCAATTTGTGCACTGGTGGGCTGTTCAGGACCACCTTCCATATCTGGGCGGTTATTAATAATTGACTTAAAACCTTTCTCAAGCACCTGAGTTACATGCTCAGGACCAATTTGACCTGCAAAACCTACTTGTTCAGACATGGGAAACACTCCATCATTTTATTCATGACAATATGCTTTATGATAGCATTAAGCAGATTCATGAGCTGAATGTTCTGAAATATTTATAACGATAAAATAACGCAATGGAGCGCGTATGCATTCCTACACGGTCGAGCCTTTATATGTCAAAAGCGATCATGAGGTGATTGCTGCAGACTTTTATCGCCCCAAATCTATAGAAAAACCCGCAGTAATTCTAATGGCACATGGACTGGCTGCCTTACGTCATTTTAAATTGGTGCAATATGCGCAGCATTTTGCACAGGCAGGTTATGCCGTGGTGTTGTTTGATTATCGCTATTGGGGTGGAAGCACAGGTCGTCCACGTGAGTTGGTGTCTATTGAAGCGCAGTTAGATGATTGGCGCAGCATGATTTCACATATCGCAGAACGTAAATCTATAGATGCCAAGCGCATGATTTTATGGGGAACATCGCTGAGCGGTGGATATGTACTCAGTTTGGCTTCACGATTACACAATTTGGCTGCGGTGATGGTACAAGTGCCTTTTGTCGATGGTGCGGAAAGTGCCAAGTTGTATCCTTTGCAGCAACTTCCTAAAGCCTTAAAAATCTCCAGTCAGGATTATATGGGTGCAAAGGTGGGTATGTCGCCAAAAACACTGCCTGTGGTGGCGCAAAAGGCGCTGTGCTTTTTACCTACAGCAGACAGTTATGCAGGTTATATGTCCATTGTAAATTCTGATTATTATTGGAGCGGTACCATTCCTGCGCGGGTGTTTTTTCATTTAATCCGTTATCGTCCCATTCAGGAAGTCCGCCAAATCAACATCCCGGTGTTGTTTATTGCCTCACAGCACGACAGTTTGATTCCAATTGAATCTAGTCGTGAAACAGCCACCAATATTGCGCCTTATGTGCAATATGAAGAGTGGGATATGCAACATTTCGATATTTATCATGGTGAATGGTTTAAAAAAACCATTCAGACCCAATTAGAGTTTTTACAGCAACTGTTTGGAGTTCAGTAAATGATTATTGTGTGTCCTGAGTGTGGTGCAAAAAACCGAGTACCTGAAGATAAATTATCTGCCAGCCCTGCGTGTGGACAGTGCCATCAAGCCTTAATTCCGCTTGCACCAATTGAGCTGAATGAACAAAATTTTAGTCATTTTATTCAAAACAGTGATTTACCTATTCTGATTGATCTTTGGGCAGATTGGTGTGGTCCATGCAAGATGATGGCACCACATTTTGCAACGGTGGCTAAGCAAAATCCGCAGGTGGTGTTTGCAAAAATTGATACGGAAGCCAATCCACGCTTGAGCAGTGCGTTTCATGTGCGCAGTATTCCAACACTGGTACTGATGAATAAAAGTAATGAAATTGCTAGAATAAGCGGTGCGCTACGTGCGACTGAATTACAACAGTGGTTGGATCAGCAGCTTAACGCCCAGTCTTAATGCACTGTTCGTGCTAACTTAATGCAAATGTCCGGAGTGAACGTGTCAGATTCTCATGCAAAACCAGAGGGAGTGCTTTCCCTACAAACAATTGCCATGCCAGCAGATACCAACTGGAGTGGAGATGTCTTTGGAGGCTGGATCGTGTCACAGATGGACTTGGCGGGTGCAATTCATGCCGAGCGCTTTAGTAAAGGGCGCTGTGCCACGATTTCAATTAATCAGATGACTTTTTTAGTGCCTGTGAAAGTGGGCGATGTGATCAGTTGCTATACCAAAATTTTGAAAGTGGGCAATACCTCAATTCAAATGCAAATTGAAGTGTGGGACAGCCATGATGATTCACGTGAAGCAGTACGTGTTACCGAAGGAGTGTTTACCTTTGTTGCGGTAGATGTCAAAGGTTCAAAACGTCAGATTCCTGAAGAATCCAAACAGAAGTTTTTAGAGGCGCAGGCGAGCCAAGCGTAGTTGTTTTTAGATGACTAAAAAATCCCAGATCTGTGATCTGGGATTTTTTGCTTTAGAGAATAATCTTAGGCTTGTTTCTGCTTTAAATGTGCTTTAGACACCCAAGCCCACAGCATTTCACACTGAATCGGAGCTTCACCAGATTCATCCATGACACTGACATTGACCAGTGTTTCGCCTTTGTCGGTGCTGTGCATGAGTTGTTGCTGTTCGGGGCTTAAGGTCGCAATGGCGGTCATAGCACCTTGAGTTGGGCGTTTAAAGTCCACTTTCAGGCTTTTAATCAGCACAATTGCGCTATCTGGCACATTCATAGCCGTTACAAAACCAGTGGCAGTTTCGGCAAGCAGCGCCATTGCACAGGCATGTACTTGCCCAATATGGTTTTGCATGGCTTTGTGATTGGCAATGCTGACCACCACTTGAGATGGAGTCACTTCGTGATAGCGAATTTTTGCACTACCCACCATAGGCACGACACGACCAAAAGCTTGACTTAAAAGGCGGCTTTGAATGCCTTTAGGCAATTTTGATGTTGCTTTGACCAGTTTGTTTAAGCGATTGGTTGGTGTCATGACATCCCCAAATTAATCTTTAAAGTTATTGAATTGCAGTGGCAGACCAAATTGTTGCTCTTTCAAGAACGCCATCACTTGTTGCAAAGTGTCGCGCTTCTTGTCGGTTACACGAATTTTGTCACCCTGAATAGAAGATTGCACTTTAATGCCACTGTCTTTAATGGCTTTGTTAATTTTTTTTGCGGTATCTGAGTCAAGACCATCTTTTAGTTTGATCACTTGAATCACATTTTTACCTGATGCCGTCATTTTTTGTGGATCAAGTGCCTGAATGTCGACTTTACGCTTATAGAAGTGATTTTCAAGCATGGTATACACTTGCTCACATTGGAAATCACTTTCAGTGGAGATTTTAATCTCTTTGTTTTTTTCATTGAGTTCGATAGACACATCTTGACCACGAAAATCGAAACGAGTACCAATTTCTTTTTGTGTGTTTTGAACCGCATGATTCACTTCAAAAAGTTCTAATTCAGAAACAATATCGAAAGAAGGCATAATGAAGACCTTTGCAAATGGAAACAATATCTGAGATGCTAGGGATGTTTTCTTCATTTGCCAAGTGTTGTTTACATCAAAGGAGTGCGCAATGATCCGTAAACAAGAAATTACAACATTTGAGTTCCCAGAAAATGCAGTGATCTGGGATGTACGCGATTCAAGTGCTTATGCTGAAGCACACGTGAAAGGGGCAGTAAATCAGCCTATTAGCGATCTTTCGGCAGAGAGCCTCACTCAGGTGTCAGCGGATCAACCGATTTACATTTTATGTGGTGGTGGTAGTAAAGCCCCACGTGCAGCAGAGTTACTTGAGGGTTTTGATAACTCACGTGAATATGTGGTGTTAATGGGTGGTACGCGTGCAGCACGTGATGCTGGCTTAGCACTGGAGCAGGGTGCATAATATTTGCAACTGCAAAAAAGAAGCGCCGAAAGGCGCTTTTTTGTTAGGTGTTGTTTTATCCCTTTTTATCTACAGCTAAGGGCTAGGCTAAGGGGGGAATATTTTTAAAATATGGTTTTTTGGCTTTCACTTTTTTTTGAAAGCGTGTTACGGCCAGTTTTTGCAGTAAGTTTTTTGGTACAGGGCAGGCTTCTGCTAAAACCTGTGCTGCCAGTATTTCACTGCACAATGGGGCAAATAAAAAGCCTTTAGAACCCAGTCCTGCAAAGCTATAAATTTCCTGATCATCATGCATTTTACCCAGTAAAGGGAAATAGTCCTGACTTTGGGCACGTATAGAAGCACGTCCTTGCCAAGTGTCTACAGGGGCTAAATTTTTGGCATAGACAGGAAATACACTGTGGATAAGTTCATAGTTATGCACATGGTCTTCTGCCAATACATCGCAATCTTCCCGATTTGGATAAAACGATGCACCTAATATGAGCTGCTTAGCATTGAGCTGCATGCAATAACCGCCATAGCTATAGGCTTGTGATAATGGCAAAGCTTGATTGGCATTATTTAACCAGCTGACTTGCCCACGAATGGGTTTAAGTACAGGATAGTTTTCAAAAAAAGCACCGCTTTGTAGGGCAGCGCAGACAATAACATGATCAAAACGTCCGAGTTCAGCATCTGTACTGTGTAAAATCTGCTGTTGCGCTGCAGCTGTAATTTTTTCAATTTTGGCTTGCTGAAACTGAATGAGTGGGTGTGCAAGAATTTCATCTCGCAGTTGATGTGGAGAAACTGCGCCTGCTTGCAATAAGTTCAAACTGGCAAAGTCACTTTGTGGTATGAGTTCAGCTGCGGTGTGTGCTGTTAAAATATCTGGTGGATATTGTGTGGCTAAATCTAGTAATTCATCGGCATGTTTAAGCGCCAATTGATGAATCTGCAACGGACGAAATGCCTTGAATACGGCATAGTGATTCAAGGCATATTGCCATGCCAGCGTCATTAAGTGATCGGCAGTTTGATGAACTGGACAAAGTTTTGGGTTTAACAATGCCAAGGGATTGCCTGAACCACCTGCAAGTGGCGCTGTTTGATCGTAGAGCGTGACTTGATGCCCACGTTGTGCAAATGCCCAAGCACAGCTTAAACCTGCAATTCCTGCGCCTACAATCGCAATATGGCGCTGTTTGGTGGCTGCATTGCGGTTTGTTGCCGCAATTTGTGCCATTTCAGTCTGATCTGATGTTTGCGGCATGTCAGGCGCTTTCCAAACGGCTTTCAGCATTTCCCGTTTATGCCCAAAACCACGTGGGCGGGTAATCTGAATACCGTGTTGTTTTAAGCCACGTTTGAGTACGCCTGCCACACTGAATGAGGCAAAGGTCGTGCCATAGTCTGATAAGGCTACAATTGGGTTCAGTACCGTTTCTTGCCACATATCTGGGTTGCAAGAGGGGGCAAAGCCATCTAAAAACCAAGCGTTTACAGGTGTAGTTTTGGCAATTGCAGGGAACACTTCCTGTGCATCGCCTAGCCATAAATCGAGGCTAAAGCGTTCATCTGGAAAATTTAAACGATGACAGCCTGCTATGGCTGCAGGGTATTGCTGAATCAGCTGTTCAGACAGATGACTCAGTTCTGGCCAAGCGGCTAAGGCACGAATTAGATCGGCTTTGCGGAGTGGAAATTTTTCTACAGAAATGGCATGTAAGTGACTGTGATTGTTAGGACGTACCTGTTGCCACAATTGCCACAGCGCTAAAATATTTAAACCTGTTCCGAAGCCTGTTTCACCTACACAAAAATACTCAAAATTGTTGAGCTCTGCCAAGCGGGTGGGTAAGTCATTGCCCTGTAAAAACACATGCCGCGTTTCGAGCAAGCCATTGTCTTTGGAGAAATACACATCACCAAACTGTTTGGAAATGGGCACATCAATGCCATCGACCAGTTGCCAATCCAGCTCGGCAGTTTGAATAGGCTGAAACAAAACAAAAGTCCTTTAAATGGAATGGTACGCGGTCAGATTACCATTGACGACGACGCTTGGTATAAACATAACTGGCAATTAAAAAGCCGAGTAATACGCCCACTGCCAGTGTCGCTGCACCATATAAAAACATTTGTGCACTGCGTTCACTTTGCAGCACTTGGACTTGCACGCCTAAATTATCATTTTTAAGTTGCAGTTCCTGATTTTGTGCTAAGGCATCTAGGTTGGCCTGTTCGAGTTGTTGCAAACGCGTGCTTTGATCTTTAATCAAGGCTTTGGTTTTGGCTTCCTGAATGGCTTTATTTTTAGCAATTTGTTCGGCAGTCAGTGGTTTATTTTGAGCAGCAGGCACTGCGGGATTGCTTGCTGTGGTTGCTGAAGCTGCAGCCGCATTACTCACAGCCGCTGTAGGCGCAACTGTAGCAGCTGTGTTTGGCGTTGGCGTTGGTTCAACAGCAAAGGCGGCTGAACTCAGTAGAACAGCACTGGCAACAACGAAACGCATATTGCTTATCCTTGAGGAAACGCTTTGTTGAATGACTTGACGTCAATATGACTGTACACGCCTTCTTTTAAGAATGGTTCATCTTGTAACCATACGTCTAAGGCTTTACGGCTATCAAAGTCGACAATCATGGTGCTGCCATAAAAACCTGCTTGCGGATTACTTGGGTCTTTAGGCATAGCACCCGCCACAATCAAACGACCTTCTGCATCTAGCTGTTGCAAACGTGCCAAATGTAAAGGACGTGTCGCAAGACGTTTTTCCAGTGTACCTTCACGGTCAGTACAACTTAGAACAAATAAAGGCATAGCTACTCTCAAATATTGCAGATCAGAAATTATTCAGATGTTTTAAAGTATTTGCGCAATACAATAAACTGCACAATGATAAAGGAAAACATTACGATCATGTCACCAAAAGCGGTGAATTCTCCCCAATATTTTCCATCCATAAATAAAAATGCAAAAAACACATGCAGGAAGGACATCACGGCAAACATCGCAGCCCATGCATAATTTAGGTTTTTCCAGCCTGTTTCGCTTAAGTTGAATACGGGGCCAAATAAACGTTGAATAAGGGGTTTACGGTCTTTGCTGAACCACGGCGACAGTAAAAAAGCACCTGCAAAGACAATATTTAAAATGGCGGCTTTGAGGCGGATATAAAAGTCATCGCTTAGCATTAAGGTGACACCACCAAAAATAACGGTCATAAACAGCACAATCCATTGTTGTTTATCTAGACGGAATTTTTGCATGACGAATAATGCGCCATACACCACCAACATGGACATGATTAGACCTGTGGTTGCCACAAGAATATGATTATTATCGACACCGCCTGCAGAGCCGATGAGTTGTAATAATTGATGGTCGGTGTCTTTTGGATCTACAGTTTTGTATAAATAAAAGAAAATAATGAGGGGCACAAAGTCTAAAAGTGCTTTCATGTTAGAGTATCTAAATCTGATCAAATAAATGACATAGTATAAGTGATGCACGGCGTAGATTTACATACACACAGTAATATTTCTGATGGAACTTTGTCACCCGCAGAACTGGTGGCTGCAGCCATTCAACAGGGCATTCACACCTTGGCATTGACTGATCATGACACGATGGATGGCGTGCTATTGGCACGACAAGCTGCACAGGGACAGGCTTTAGAGATTATTTCTGGCGTGGAAATTTCTAGTCAGTGGTCACGGCCTGCCACCAAAAAAAGTTACAGCGTGCATGTGGTGGCCTTGAATATGCAAAATCCTGCGCCGTTGCAGGCGGTGCTTGAACAGCAAAAACAAATTCGTGCAGAACGTGCCAAGCAAATTTGTGATTTGCTGACTCCGCTGATTGGGCAAGATATTTATAACGATGTACTGGCCAAAGTTGAGGGTGTGGCAGATCGGATTACTCGCACACACATTGCCAAAACCTTGCAGGAAAAAGGTATTGTGACACGTGTTCAGCAAGCATTTGATAAATATATTAAAGAAGGCAAAAAAGCCTATGTGAAATTTGATGGCTTGAGTCTACAAGACACCATTCGGGTAATTCACGAAAGTCAGGGCTTTGCTGTGTTGGCGCATCCCACTCGTTATGATTTATCTGCCACCAATATTCGTTATTTGATTGAAATTTTTGCCAAATATGGGGGAGATGCTGTGGAGTTACCACCCAATATTGACCCTACTTCGACCCGTCAAATGGTGGATCGTATGATTGCTGAACATGGCCTAAAAGTATCCGTTGGTAGCGATTTTCATGGTGGAAATATGCCATGGATTAAACTGGGTAATATTCCACGAGTGAAAGAGGGGCAAGTCGGGATTTGGGAGAGTTTTGTTTAATAACTCCCTCATCCCAACCTTCTCCCAGATGAAGAAGGAGTTCCTTCCCCGTATAGAAGAGGGCTAGGGAGGGGTAATAAATTAAAGCAAATTATTGTCTTGAGCTTGAATAGGCGGTGGGGTTGGTTTGCCCAAAGTACCCAATAATTCAATTTCAATGGTACGCACCATGGCATCTAATGGTAAGTCGTTACTTTGCGTACCAAAAGGTTCTTCAATTTCAGAACTGAGCGCATCTAAGCCTAAAAAGGTATAGGCTAAAATACCGACCAAAAGTGGGGTCGCCAATCCGAGCGTAGACCCCAAACTAAACGGCAGCATAAAACAGAAAAAGTACACAGTACGATTCAGCAATACGGAGTAAGCAAATGGCAGTGGTGTGGTGGCAATACGGTCACAGCCCGTTTGCACCAAACTGAGTTCGGTCACGTGCTGATTCATTTGGGTGTAAATAATATCGGAAATTTCACCTTCTTTTAGGGCTTGCATCAACTCCCATTGAATCAGACTTAGGGTGTATTGTGGTGCGTTGGCCTGTTGATACAGTTGGGTAATCGCTTGCTGGCTCATACCACTGGTTTGTATTAATTCGGTAGGATTGGCGGTTTGATGACGCAGTCGGTCACGTAGTACGTTGGCAAATACAATGACATGCTGAATCACACGCTCACGGCGTGCCTGAGTCAGCATACGGCAGTCACGGTCAAAATGACGTGCATTGGCAATCAGCATGCCCCAGAGTTTACGTGCTTCCCACCAGCGGTCATAACAGGCACTGTTTTTAAAGCCAAGAAAGATCGATAGGACGACACCAATTAAGGTAAAGCCGACTAAGGGCAATTCAGGAAAATGAAAGTAACCAATATAGGACAAACCACCAATAATGGTGGAGAGTAACATCACCACCCCTAAAGGTGGCAAGACCTTGGGTAAAATCGTGCCCCGCCACGAAAATAATAAGTTAAATACACTGGGTTGATCGACTATCATTTTATTAGAATCATCACAATTTTTTGATGATCTTCTGTGCTTGTGCAGGCTTTGTCAATATACAAATTTTAAGTGTGCTCAAATTTCAGCAATTGTTGCTCGGCAAAGGAAAAATTGCCCTCACTCGAAATGATGCAATGATCAATCAAACGTAGTTCTAGCAACTGACAGGCCTGTTGTATCTGTCGTGTTAATGCTAAATCTGCAGCTGAAGGTTGGGGGAGCCCAAAAGGATGATTATGTGCAATCACAATTGCCGTTGCGTGTTGGCTAATCGCAAAACGCAACAATTGATTAATGGAAATTTCACAAGAATTTAGCGCGCCATAGAACAGTTTTTTAAAGCTAATTTTTCTTAAACAGGCATCTAGGCAAAGTACTGCAAAGACCTCACGTGTTTCACCTAAAAGTTCAAAACGTAAATATTCCATGAGGCGTTTAGAATTGCTCAGCTCTATGGTCTCTTGTTTTAAATGTTCGGCCACATAGCGCCGTCCAAGCTCTTTAACTGCCATGAGCTGTGAATATTTGCTGCTGCCCATGCCATGAAACTGGCACAGCTCTGTGATTGGGGCATCTAATAAGGCGGTTAAGTTGCCAAAATGTTGAATCAGCAGTCGTGCTAACTCCACCGCAGAATGTTGCTGTGAGCCTGAGCGTAGGAAAATGGCCAATAGTTCGGCATCAGATAAACTGGCAGCGCCTTGCTGAATGAGACGTTCACGTGGCCGCTCTTGTTCAGGCCAATGTTTAATAGATAAATGCATTGTTATTTGACTTTTTTATTCTAAATTTGAAAATTTAATCCAAGCAGATCTCTTGGGAATGACATTATTTAATGCTATTGTGAGCGCCACTGCAACAAAAAGGTGGCTTGTTTGTGAGCTTCGATTTAAGCGTCATCCCTCATAAAAACATTATTTTAGCTGTGACAGGCGGTATTGCGGCCTATAAAAGTGCGATTTTAGTGCGTCGTTTAAAAGATGCTGGTTTTAGTGTTCGTGTGGTCATGACTAAGGGTGCACAAGCCTTTATCACACCACTGACTTTTCAGGCACTGTCGGGCAATCCTGTACATACTGAATTGTTAGATACCGAAGCCGAAGCAGGCATGGGGCACATTGAACTGGCACGTTGGGCGGACTTAGTATTGGTTGCACCAGCCAGCTGTGACACCTTAGCCAAGTTTGCTGCAGGTCTGGCCGATGATTTACTCAGCACTTTATATTTAGCCACCAATGCACCTGTTTGGGTAGCACCTGCCATGAATCAGCAAATGTGGGCGGCCAAAGCCACACAGCGTAATTTAACCACTTTGGTGGAAGATGGCGTGCATGTGATTATGCCTGATGCCGGCGAACAAGCCTGTGGCGATGTCGGTTTAGGGCGTATGCCTGAACCTGAAGATTTAGCCCATCAGGTCACTCAGTATTTTCATCAGGCACAGCGTGCCTTGGTGGAAAAGTTTGGCATGTTAGCAGGTAAAAACGTCACCATTACGGCAGGGCCAACCCGTGAAGCCTTAGACCCTGTACGTTATATTTCTAACCACAGTACCGGCAAAATGGGCTTCTCACTGGCTGCAGCTTGTTATGCGGCAGGAGCAAAAGTTACGCTCATTGCTGGCCCAGTGAGTTTAGATACACCGAATGGCGTACAGCGGATCAATGTATCTTCAGCTATTCAAATGCTAGATACCAGTTTGCAAATGCTAGATAAGGGCTGTGATATTTTCATTGCTACAGCTGCGGTGGCCGATTATCGTGTGGCAGAAATTGCAGAACACAAAATTAAAAAGTCAGGCGATGAGCTGAATGTGGCCTTGGTGAAAAACCCAGATATTGTTGCGACTATTGCTCAGCAGGAAAAACGTCCATTTATGGTGGGTTTTGCGGCAGAAACTCGCAATGTAGAAGAATATGCAGCGGGTAAATTGGTGGCGAAAAAGCTAGATATGATTGCCTGCAATGATGTTTCCCGTGCCGATATTGGCTTTGCTTCAGATGAAAATGCCATGACCGTATTTTTTGCTGAAAGCTACCACATGGAAAAACGTGATTTGGAAAAAGCCTCGAAGCAAGAAATTGCACAGCAATTGGTTGAGGCGATACATGATGCTTTATATCGTGATCCATCACAGGATGATGAGTTTTAACCTTTATCGTATATCCATAAGTTAATGACATAAAAAAACCGCTGAAATTTCAGCGGTTTTTAGCTTAAATACAGCGTAAATTAAGCTTGGCCTTCTGCTGCAGCAGCTTGCGCACGTTGCATATTGGCTTCAAACTCGGCATCGAAGTTGATTGGGGTGAGCAATAATTGCGGGAAGCTGCCTTTGGTTACCATATCATTTACAGATTCACGTAAGAATGGGAACAAAATGTTCGGGCAGTATGCGCCCAGAATATACGGTAAACGCTCTTCTTCAACGCCATCAACTAGGAAAATACCAGCTTGGGTAACATCAACAATAAATGCAGTATCGCCACCGTTGTTGGCTTGAACCACAACTTTTAATGCCACTTCAAAGTGGGTTGGGTCTATTTTTTCTGCAGAAGATGACAGGTTAATGTTAAGTTCAGGCTGCCATTCTTTGGTAAATACTTGTGCCCCAGGAACTTCAAAAGAAATGTCTTTGGTATAAATGCGCTCTAATGCCAATTGTGGTTGAGCTTGTTGTTCTTCACTCATGTTAAATCCTTACGAGTTGGTTATATAGTGTTATGTTTATGCCAATAATTGATCGAGTTTGCCTTCGCGATCTAACGCATATAATTGGTCAAAGCCGCCAATAAACTGGTCATTGATGAAAATTTGTGGAACGGTACGATGATTGGTACGTTGCATTAATTCAACACGTACTTCAGGCGCTTCGTTTGACAAATTAATTTCTTTATAGGCAACGCCTTTACGCTCAAGGAGTTGTTTTGCACGAATGCAGTATGGACACACAGTCGTTGAATAAATAGTGACTTCAGCCATGATCGTTCTCCTTGCGAAAAATATGAGGGATAACTATTTGCTTTTTACTAAAGGTAAACCTTGTGCTTTCCAGTTGCTAATGCCGCCATCTAAACGATAGGCATCTGCATGAGCGACTTGTTGTAAAGCACTGCCTGCAACTTGACCTAAGTTACAGATAAAGACCAATGGACGATCTGAGGTTTTTAGCTCTTCAACATGCTTGGTAATTTGGCTATAGGGAATATTGCGGCTGCCACTGATATGACCTTCACGGAAATCTTTGGCATCACGTAAATCAATCAACATGGCATTTTTAGCTTTGACTAAAATACCCAAAGATTGTGGGGAAATTTTACGACCATTGCGTTGACCTTCTAACACAAAGAACAACACTACCAATACGGCCAGTGTCCCAAATAAGAAGGGATGATTCCCCATAAATTCGAACCAACGTTCCACAAGTCACCTAATTACAATTTCAAAATTGTTCAAGAGTATAGCGTATAAATATGGCGATCAAAAACACCGCTTCAAGGGCAGCGCCATAATAAAATTAATTTTTTTGTTGCGCTTCGGCAATTTCATCACAGAGTCTTAAATAACTGTCTAAACGACGTGGCAAAATTTCACCCTGTGCAGCAGCCTGTCGCAACGCACATTGCTTTTCATGTTTATGGGTACAGTTACGAAATTGGCAATGTCCCAGCAAATTTTCAATTTCAGGAAAACCGTGCTGAATTTTATCTGCACTTAAATGCCACAAACCAAATTCACGAATACCAGGTGAGTCAATTAAGGCAGCGCCTTCGCCAAAGCCAATTAAGCGGGTAGAAGTGGTGGTGTGCTGCCCAAGGGCTGAGTTTTCCGAAATGATATTGGTCTTTTGTGCCGCTTCAGGCACGATGGCATTAATCAGCGAGCTTTTGCCTACGCCAGATTGCCCCACAAAGGCTACAGTTTCACCTGCTAAACGTGCGGCTAAATGGTCTAAATTGCCATCGGACTGGGTTTGCATAACTTCATAGCCCAAGGCCTGATATTCCTTAAGCAAGTCTAAAATTGGGTCGTTTTCTTGCAGTAAATCAGATTTGTTTAAGACCAATAGGGCTGGAATGTCTGCATCGGCACAGGCAACCAAATAGCGGTCAATTAAGCCCGGTGCAGGTTCAGGCAAAGGCGCAAACACAATAACAATCAGGCTGATATTGGCGGCAACAGGTTTGACCTTATGGTAGCGATCTGGTCGGGTCAGCAAAGACTGACGTGGATGAATCGCGCTAATAATGCCCAAACCTGTATTTGGGTCGGCCTGCCATTTCACTCGATCTCCCGTCACCAATAATTCTAAATTGGTACGGGTGTGACAGCGCCAAACACTGCCAATTTCAATGGGTTTCCAAAAAGGCTCTGGTTCGCCTGCTTGGACTATAGGCTTTTCAGGATGAATTTCAGGGACAGATAATGCTTGCACTTCCAGTTGACGGCCATAGTGTTGTACCACCAAGCCTTCTAAATCATGTGAGGTGTCAATATCTGCCTGACGTGACTTGTGTTGTTTTTCAATTCGACGTTGCTGCTGTTCAGTCAATCGACGTTTACGAATTAAAGCCATTCATATCCTAAAAACCATGAGCTCAGGATGGCAAAAATAGCATGAAGCGGGGGCACAGTTACAGCCAAGAAGCAAGAAATTTGCTACTATGTTGTTTTTAAGCCGAATAAGATTGCACATTTATGAGCAGCACGCCTGATACTCGCCTGATTTGGATTGATTTGGAAATGACCGGTCTAGATACCGACAATGACCAGATTATTGAAGTGGCCACCATTGTGACCGATGATCATCTGAATATTTTGGCAGAAGGGCCTGTGCTTGCAGTGCATCAACCTGACCGCATTTTAAATGCTATGGATGAGTGGAATACGCGTCAGCATGGGCAGTCAGGTTTAATTGAGCGTGTGCGCCGCAGCAAACTCACTGCGCAGGATGCAGAACAGCAAACCATTGAGTTTTTAAAGAAATGGGTGAATCCAAAAACATCCCCAATGTGTGGTAACTCAATTTGCCAAGACCGCCGTTTCTTGCACCGTTTAATGCCTGAATTGGAACAGTATTTTCATTACCGTAATTTGGATGTGTCTTCAGTCAAAGAACTGGCAAAGCGCTGGCGCCCTGAAATTATGAGCGGTTTGAAAAAGAACGCTTCGCATTTGGCGATGGATGACATTCGCGATTCGATTGCCGAGCTGAAATATTACCGCCAATATTTTTTTATTATGAATCAAGACTAAGCTCTATATACACACGCAAAGCTGTGCGGATGTTGCAAAAAAGAGGCAATAGCCTCTTTTTTTGTTGCCAAGTGTCCCGTCCTGAAATAAGTTTACACCTTAAGAGACTTATTTTATGGAACATAAACGAGAACAACGAGTTAAACGTA